>JAOTSI010000048.1 GCA_029865005.1 Desulfobulbaceae bacterium | reverse complement strand
GCCTAAGCGCAGAAGGGTTTATTTGCGCCACCGATCCCAACATCAATCGCTTAAAACCACACCCTCGCGGCTTGGAAGTAATAATGGAACGTTGGTCATTACCCCCAGAACAATTACTTTTTATCGGCGACCGTGATGACCGCGACGGAGAATGCGCTCGCCGAGCAGGAGTTCCTTACCTCCTAAGACTTGACAAAAAGATTGACAACACCCCCTGCTTTACCTCATTTATAACTCTATCAGAGTGTAATAAAAAATTATTACCCCTCACGTAACTCCCTTCATTGCCCACATAGACTCCTCTTTCTTCATAATTCCTTACTTATCAATGAGAATCACTATGGCAGACGAAAGTATATTATGATATCCTTGAATAATACTTTTCTTACCGATAAGGGGTATTAAATGTTAAAGATTATCAACTTGGCTATAATAGTCTTATTAATTAACTTAAACATAACTGCGCCATCACTTGGGGCTTCTTCTTCAACCACTCAGGATATTAAATTTGGCGTTTTCCCATATAAATCACCAAAAACAATTTTCAAGCTTTTCAATCCAATTGTCCAAAAGCTTGAAAAGCAACTCAACTGCAAAGTGACCCTGGTCACTGCCCCAGATTTCGATACATTTATCAAGCGTGGAAAACAAGGAAAATACGATTTGGCAATGCCTTGTGTAATGTGCTATTTCATGATCCAACCGTCAGGATATTCAGTTATAGCCATGGGCACTCCGACCTTTTCAGGAGGGGTCCTCGTCCGTTCCGATAGTAATATCGATACTATTTCCAAACTTAAAAATAAGAAAATCGCCTCAACTATGAAGCGTTCCTATGCCGGTCATCTCTTTTTAGTTAAACGACTTTCAGATCTAAATATAGATCCCTATAAAGAAGTTGAATTTCATTTCTTAGGCAATTTAGATTCCATCATTCTCGGAGTTGCCAATAAGCAATACGATGCGGGGGTTGTACGCCTCGACATCCTGCAAAACCCTCTTTTTGACACCATACGTGGTAAACTCAAAACAATAGCCGTTTCAAGAAAAATTCCTCAATTTCCTGTTATAGTAAAGGACACTCTTTCCTTTGAAATAAAAAATAAAATAAGAGACACTTTCATCTCCATTAAATCTACTGATCCTGAAGATGCAGAAATTCTTGCCGGATTACATCTTAAAAGTTTTGTTCCTGCTCTTGATGCTGACTATAATGACACAATGACAGCATTAAAAGAACTTGGTTTCATGGATAATTTATGATATCCTTACGACTCAGGACCCATCTGATTTTTTATCTCAGTACCATTACTTTTCTCCTTTCCCTTGCCATCATTTCCCTTAATACTATGCGCTTTAAAGAGCACTTGATCCATAATCTCGCAGACCAAGGAAAAACTCTAGCCTATCATATAGCTATTTCCGTTGCTGACGATATAATTTCAGAAAACTATTCACCCCTACAAGATTTTGTCCGAGAATTCACCACTCAAACCGATGTGATAGGAATTGAGATAGCTGATGCAAATGAAAATATTTTAGCCACCAACGACCTTACTAAATTAGGTTCACCAATAAAACGATATCCCACCGACACGCCACCACACCAGAAAGATAAAACAAGACTATACAAAGACAATACCAATAGAATCCTTATTGTTACCACCCCTATAAAGGTACACAATATTACCATAGGGAAGGCTCGGGTCATTATGTCCACAGAGGAAATAATGGCCCAATTATCGGATGTTCAGTATAAAAGCATGCTCACGGGAGCGTTTTTTTGGTTGATTTCCATAGGCCTCGGCATTTTTATTGCTCGCATCTTTACCAAACCTATGTATGGCCTAATGCGGGCAACAAATAATATAAGTGAAGGAAATTTCAAAGAAGATATTCCGAAGTCACACACAATCTCCGAACTAAATAATTTTTCTAAAGCCCTAAAGGTGATGAGAAACACCATCGCGACCCGAGAAGAGGACCTGCGAGAATCTGAACGAAAATTCCGTCATCTTTTTGAACGTGCCATGGAAGGTATTTTCGTCTGTACGATTTCAGGAAAACTGGAAGAGATCAACCCAGCCATGATCTCCCTCTTACGAGCCTCCTCTAAGGGAGATGTATTAGAAAAGAACGTTTTCACAGACCTATTCCAAGATCGTGAAAACGTAACCGCCCTATTACAACATATTGTAAGACATAATTTTGTTCAAAATAGAGAGATTCAACTTACCCGCCTCGACGGCTCTCTGATAGAGGTCTCACTCAGTTGCCATGCAGTACGGGGAGCAGAAGGAAATGTTGAAAAACTTGAAGGCTTAATGCGGGACATTACCATTCAAAAAAGAGCATCCATGGAAATAAGCCGGATGCGTAACCTTTTAAATAATATATACGAGTCTATGCCTTCCATGCTGGTTACCCTTGACTCTGAAGGGATAGTAACCCAATGGAATACGGCCGCTCATAAAATTACCGACATCACTCCACTTAAGGCAATAGGCAAAAACTTATGGGAACTGCTTCCCTCACTTAGAAAATACCAAAAGCAATACGATCATACCAACTTAAAACGACAATCCATTCAACTCCGACATGAACAGTTATCTGATGACGACAAACGTCTTTTTGACGTAACGTTTTTTCCTCTACTGGCAGATGAAGGTACCTCTGGGGTCGCTATTCGTCTTGATGACATCACAGAGCTCGAAAACAAAGAACAACAACTTCGTCAAGCCCAAAAAATGGAATGTGTCGGCAATCTGGCTGGCGGCTTAGCCCATGATTTCAACAATATTCTTTCAACCATTCTAGGCAACCTCTCCCTGACCGAATTTGAACTCAACACCCATGGTCACATCAGCGATAAACAACTCAGAGAATCTATCACCAATATGACCACTGCCGGGTACCGAGCAGCCGACTTGGTTCGACAACTCCTGACCCTTTCCAGCAAACAGGAAAGCAATCTTATACCGGTCGACCTAAACATATCCATCAAAAATATAAAGAAATTAAGCGAAAACACTTTTGACAAATCTGTGAGTTTTGTGACTTTCCCAGCTGATACTCCCGCCAATGTCCTTGCCGATCCGGGTCAAGTGGAACAAGTCCTTTTAAATCTCAGTATCAACGCCGCCCATGCCATGACTCTCATGCGGGGTAAGAAAACATGGGGCGGCACCTTAACCATAGAGTTGAACAAAGTTATTGTGGACGACCATTTTCGTAAAACCCACCCCGAGGCTGACAAACCGGCATACTGGCTACTATCAGTAAGTGATACCGGAGTTGGCATGAAACCTAAAACCATATCTAAAATTTTTGACCCATTCTTCAGTACCAAAAAACAAGGTCGCGGCTCGGGTTTGGGCCTAGCAATGGCCTACAATATAATAAAACAATTTAATGGGTTTATAGATACATACTCGGAAAAAGGAATGGGAACCGTTTTCAACGTTTACCTACCGCTTCTGGATAAACCCATTAAAATTAAACCAAAAAATACATTACCCCGCATACACTTCGGTAGCGGCTTAATTTTGGTAGTTGACGACGATGAATTAGTCCGCAAGCTCTCATGCAAAATCATCCAAACCGCTGGCTACGAGGTATTAACGGCCCGGGACGGGCGTGATGCAGTGGAAATTTACCGTGACCACCGTAACGAAATCAAAGCAGTTATCCTGGACATGGTAATGCCGATTATGTCCGGTAAGGAAGCATACCTTGAACTAAGACAAATTAATCCAGACATCAAAGTTCTGCTCACTTCAGGCTTTCGTCAAGATGTCAGAGTCGAAGAAATACTAGGCCTCGGGGTCAACGCTTTCTTAAAGAAGCCTTTCAGCCTAAAAAGTATGACCAAGTCTCTTCAGGATCTTTTACAACCTTAAACATAAATGGTCATACTAATCTAAGATTTCACCGACAAGCGAGTATCTGCTCATTCAACCGTTCTGCCTGGAGACGAAAGGCTTCCATTCGAGCTTCGATGAGTTGCGGAAATGGATTACCATCGGTTTCAATGGCAACAAAAGGCAACTTTTGCTCCTTTGCGAGAATGGGCATCCAAGGCGTAGCATGACCATTCTTTAATTGTCCCCTTTTTTCAGTGGTAGTAAATTTCTCATTCAATACAGCCTCAGCCACCCGAGAGGGCATACAGCCAAATGGCCCAATGGAAATAACCCCACAACAGGGATTGAGGATATCATGTAAAGCCGAACCAACGGTAAGAATCGACTCACAGGTAAAATGGGGTGAAATAAACTTTTTACCCGCATCAATCACAGGCTCCACATCAAGACCTTTCCCTTCATAGAAAAATAGACCGCTAACTGCGAGCTTTTTGCGAATTCGTCCATCAAAGTAATTTTTAATTCGTTCCGCAATATGAAACCCTAAATTAGCTTTACCTTCAATACCTTCCTTAACCAGCCAATCGACATATCTAATCCATTCGGCGACCGGCGCAGTGCGTACGGCAAAACCATGATCAGCCAATTTTTCTATAATATTTTGCAACGAGATAGGATCATGTCGTACGTATATTTCACCAATGAGAGATATTTTCGGTATCTCCTCATAAGGCTTTTTCAATTTGATTCGGCTGAGTTGCTCAGCACTTTTTGTAAGACGACGAGCAATTTTCGGCCAGCGTTTATGAATGACTGCTCCGATTTTTTCAGCTTCCTGATTCAAAATTTTCAAGCCCGATTCTCGATCCATTGCTCCAGCTAGTATAGTGGACCACATTTCATCAAAGATATCTCCTATTACCACCGCACGATAGGCCGCACGTAAAAAGGTATCATCCAGGTTACGATAGCCATTTATCGAGGATTGAGTAAACACTGCGACATCGGTAATTTTTTGTTTTTCCAAAACACGTTGAGTGTAAACGAAATATTGCCCGAGACGGCACGGTCCGTCGGTAGACGCCATATAATAAACTAAAATATCATCATTATCTCGCTTATTCAGGTAATTCAGCAAAGAGCCCAAAGTGGTCTGAAGAGGAAGACATTCCTTACATGATGCATTACCTCGACCCAATTTAAGTACATCTTCATCTGCTGGCGGCAATACCTCTGCTTTTATCCCTGAACGGGCAAAGGCAGCAGCCATTAGGGATGAGGCATAACGACTCATGGCGGGAAGCAACAGGCGAACCTTACTATCGGTGAGAGGCAACCAGCGACCATCCGACCTGCGCACACCAAGCTTATTATTCCGCTCTTCAATAACAGCTGAACAATAAGTAGTATCAACAGCGATCTTTCTTTCCGAAGACTTTCTTTGCATTTCCCGATAATAACGAACTATATCGAGAAACGCCTCGATCCTGGTCTCCAAACCAGCATCAGCCGTATGACTGTCAAGTTCCAAGGTAAGCGAAGGCTTACGACCCATGATGTCACGAAAAAAGCTCACAATAAAGGAATCTGGACCACAAGAAAAATTTGTAACATAGGCCCCAAAAAGCTGTTTGTGCTTATGCACGTAATGAGCGCCCTTGAGAATCATCTGCCCCATGGCCCAATACATATTCTCATTTTCCGACAACTTTTCTTCTTGATACGGCAACATATCAAAGGGAATGATAACATTACCACGACTAGCGAATTTAGCTGGAATTCCCTTATTAGCAATACCGGTAAAACTGTTGTAGGGACGACCAAATAGTACTACTCCTGAAGTTTCTGGATTCGACTCCAAAGTATCCAAGGCTTGACGCCCAATCCTCTGAATATCCGCAAAAAATTCATTTTGAGCAACCACCGCAGCTCGTAAGGCCTTCTCCGTTACGACAGGATCAACCCCCAACGCTTGGGCGGTTTCTTTAAAAGCCTTAAGATTAGCCTCATACCCTTGAGCAAAATCCAACACTGGAGAAATAACATTAAAATCGGCAAGTTCAGGAAAAGCAGTGCGTAGGTAGTAGGGTTCACCCTGGACAAGTACACAGGTGCAGGAACTTTTTGTAAGTTCACCGACATCTAACCCTTTAATCTGGGGAAGAAATATAAAATCAGGTTTTGTCGCCAATATAGCTGCCGCATAATTATGCGATATCTCAACTGGATAACAAAAGGCGGCTCCTTGTTGATCCGCACCCAGAGGATCTTGTTGGACGGGAGGGGCAAGTCTGAATCCCAATTCATTAAAAAAGCGGTTAAAAAACGGAAAATAAGTATTAATCAAAAATGACCGGTTAATAGCCACCACCGGTCTGGTATCCTCCGGTTTTTCCAAGGCAAGATCGCGAAAGACCCGTGCTTCGCGTTGAACCACTAAGTCTAGTTCTGCAGAATCAATTTTTCGATTATGTATTAGGTTATCATAACGATTGCATATGCCGCCAAAGGGGTAGACTTTATCATTAATTTTAATGCGGGCGATCTCGCAACCTCGGTCACACTTTTTCCCACCTCCGCACTTAAACGACTCACCATATTCAACTTCACGGGCTATTAATTCCTGCAGATCATATTGCTGAGAGGTAAGCAGCCCCTGCTCCATGCGGCGTTCAGTTTCCAAGGCTACGCCGAAAGCACCCATTAACCCAGCATCAGCTGGCACCACAATCCGTTTACCGGTAAGGGCGGCCATGGCAGCCGGTACCGCCTTATTGTAGCAAACACCGCCTTGCATAAAGACTTTTTTACCAACCGGGCGATTACCCTTAACCCGATTATTGTAATTCATACAAATTGAGTAAACAAGCCCAGCCACGATATCCGGCAAGGCAACATCTTCTTGTACGGCTCTTTTAATATCCGAGCCGATAAAAGCGGCACATTGATCATTAAAGTTAGGTGGTGAAGTAGCCAAAAAAGCAGTTTCACCGATATCTTTAACGTCCACACCCAGACTTTCCTTAGCCGATTCCTCTAGAAAAGAACCGGTTCCGGCGCTACAAGCCTCATTCATAGCGTAATCGCAAGGTACTCCGTTAGTAATATATGTATACTTGGCATCCTGACCGCCTATCTCGAAAATAGTATCTACTTCCGGATCAAAATATACTGCGGCCGTGGCATGGGCCACGATCTCATTAATCACACCGTCCGTTAGCGCATGCAATCCAGCTATTTGACGTCCAGATCCGGTTACTCCCAAACCTTCAATACTTATTGGTACCGATATTTGATCTGCCAAACTTTGATAAACATGCTTAGAGGCTACCACCGGATCACCGTTGGTCCTTAAATATTCGGCAGCAAGAATTTTTTTATCTCGTCTTCGTATCAAAACACCCTTGGTGGTTGTTGACCCCACATCCAGGCCAAGAATAACCGCGTCACCAGCCTTGGCCACACCTCGCTCTTCTTCCTTATAATCAACTAATTCCCGACAATCGGATAATGGTTCAAGTACTGCAAGTCCGGTTTGCTGGGGAAGAAAAATATCTTTTCCCAACGATATAGTCTCATTATCCAGAGCCCAAAGGGCAGCACCAAGAGCCTCGAAGCAAAGGGCCTCTCGAGGAATATGTAGATCAGTAATAGCATCCTTAAGGTAATGAACCATAGCCTGATTTTCACAACATCCGCCGATCAGCATAACCGATTCTTTCGGAAGCTTTTTAAGCAACTCCAAAACCTTACCGGCCATCATCTGAGAAAGACCTGCAACAACGCGATTTTTTTCTACACCTTTATTTAGGGCATGGGTACAATCACTTTTACAAAAAACCGAACAGCGACCAGAGACCATATATGGTTTTTCTGGTAATTCCATATCTCCAACTTCTTTGAGAGTGATGGACATTCTTCCCAACTGCTGAAGAAAAAACTCACCGGTACCGGAAGCACACTTATTACCGGTATGGATCTCGTCTACTTTCCCTTCCTCGTCAAGATGGTAGACCATGGTGGTTTCACCACCTGCATTAATAAGCACCCGATAGGGATGATCTACCGGCAAAGTAAAAGCTACGGCTTTCTCCACCGCTTCCGGTTCGGATATACTAGAAAAGTTTAAAAGATTGCGAAACTTACGACCAGTAACGGCTATCTTATACTCTTGGATATTATCAACTTCCTCTAAAAGTTCGCGTAAAACTCGACGAGGATTTCCCTCATGGGACCGACTACTACTAAATGCAGTTTGAATACCGTTTTTAGTTTTTTCAAGACCGACAAGGCCGATCGTCGATGCCCCAGCACATATACCTAGAGACTTCAATTGGATCTCCTATTAATTATTAAGTGGTCACAACCGCCTGAAGACGAGGCACCTGTGATCACTTACAGATTCGCTCTGTATCAAATCAGCTAGTTACAAACTATGCGATCAGGTTTATTAATCATATCTATAACAAATCAATATATTTAATTACAACCACTACTATCTATACAATACTATCTATACAATACAACTTGAACCAACTAAACTTGGACGAAATAAAATAACCAATTTCAACATGGCCACAAGTTAAACTATCTAGTTGAAATCCTATCTAATCACACGACAACAGCAGAACAGCTGCCTACCCAATAAGACAAAAAGAGTCCCAGCACACCTACCACAACTCTTTTGCCATATCAATATATTTTATTGATATGACCATTTATCCTTAAAACACAATATTTCTTTTCAACCCGGTGAACGGTTACCTTTATCCATCTCACCATGATGACAACTTAGGGCCTCGGAAAAAATATATTACCCCATCTGGCTTGTCTTTTTAGCCGTCTTCTTTGTCAAGGCAACAGTTACATAACGCTGCTATTCGCCTGTTACCTCTTCTTGAAGACGACTAAAAATCCTGCGCCATTTTGGGATATTTATTATTTTCCGCGACCCTTATGCAATCGCCGATTTTAATTGGAAGCCAAGTTATCCTGACTAAAAAACTAGTTATCTGTGAATTAAGTTGACATCAAGAAGGTTCACGGGCACAATTTATTAATAATAGTAATTAATAATGGAGAGATAGCTAAATGCTTATATTTTACTGGGCAGCAAGGCTTCACCCGCCTGCACTTCTAGAAAAGGGATAATAATATTACACGCACCTAACCGTATAAATTCAACTATGCCATATGAGTGAAGTTCAAGCAAGCACGCAAATATACTAAAGCAAGCTTATGCAAACCGGCCTTGATCCCTAAAAGTATAGTACCTGGCCACAGGTACCTTATCTTTATGCAGTTACAGCTGCTCGCTATATAACCCATCTATACACACAGCGGCAACTGCATAAAGATAAGGTGACAACCAAGCACTTACAGCTAATTACCATCACAGACCCCAAACAGGGAGTGTTGCAAACATGTCGGAACCTAAACCTAAAAAGATCAACCTCAATCGTCGAAGAGTTCTCCAGATTTTTGCTATTGCTGGTGCGGTGGGCGCTTTTCGCTTTCTGCCTAAAGAGTTACACGACTCTGGATTCCATGTGATCCGCAAAAGCTATCCCCTAATGGGAACCATCCTTAACCTGGTGGTATACAGCCATGACCGTGAAAAAGGTGACGCTGCTATTTCTGAAACATTTTCCACCATGCAAAAAATTGAAAGTAAGCTTAGTCGCCATGCTAACAACAGCGAGGTAGCACAGCTCAACCAAACAGGCATATTACATGGGGCTAGCGACGATCTACTCTCAGTATTAGAGCTTGCTCAATCAGTCAGCACCATGACCTCCGGCTCTTTTGACATCACGATACTCCCCCTGCTATCCCTCTACCAAAGCCAACCAAGCGAAAAACTGTTACACCAACAAAGTCGCATTAACGAAGCGGTTAAAACGGTGAACCATAACGATATTATCACCAACGAACGCATGATAAAATTCACTAAACAAAACATGGGAATAACCTTGGACGGAATCGGCAAGGGATATATCGTTGATCAAGGGATGGCAACCCTCTCCCGCATGGGTTTTAACCAGGTTTACGTGGAAGCGGGAGGCGACTTACTGGTTAAGGGTGGCAAACCAAAGAACGAACCCTGGCGTATAGGCCTTCAAAATCCCCGCCCCTCCATGCCGCAGGAACTAGTCGTCATCGAAACCGACAGCTTAGCGGTAGCCACCTCTGGTGACTACTACCAACCATTTAGCCCTGATTTTCGTTTCCACCATATCATTAACCCTCGCACAGGCTTTTCATCGCCGGAACTGGCTTCCTGTACTGTTACCGCTCCCAACGCCGCCCTTGCCGACGCCTTAGCCACCGGCTGCATGGTACTAGGCGCAAAAGATGCAATTGCTCTTTTAGAAGAAATACCAGAGTGTCAGGGATATATGGTCTCTAAAGACCTTACCGTTCACAAAACCAGCGGTTTTAACAGTTAATATGAATTTTAACCTAAAAAATGGCCTTGATATTCCTATCACCGGAGCACCAAACCAGGTAATCGAGCAAGGCAAGCCCATTAAACACGTAGCGCTCCTGGGTCTTGACTATATAGATCTAAAGCCCTCTATGGCTGTGAGAATTGGCGATCAGGTGGCCGCCGGACAGCTTCTTTTCACTGACAAAAAAAACCCGGGAATCAAAATCACCGCCCCGGTCTGCGGCAAAATCATCGCCATCCACCGCGGAGAAAGAAGAAAATTTGAATCCATCGTTATACAGAGAGAGGGAGATAACCAGCTCACCTTTACCAGCACAGACAAAGACCCTAATCAACAATCGGACCAAAAAGCTATCAAAATCCTACTAATAGACTCCGGCCTCTGGACATCTCTACGTACCAGGCCCTACGGTAAAATTGCATCACCCTCCTCCACCCCATCCTCCATCTTTGTCACCGCCATGGACACCCTACCCTTAGCGGCTGCCCCGGAAATTATTATTAATGAGGCAAGGTCTGATTTTCTCTCAGGACTAAAAATCATCCAAACTCTTGGACCCAAAACATATCTCTGCAGCTCACAAAAAGTTATAATACCAGGAGAAAAACTTCAAGGAATCACCTCTTGTAAGTTCGAGGGACCGCACCCTGCTGGCCTCCCCTCCACCCACATCCATTTCGTTGATCCAGTGGGCCCTGGCAAGGAAGTCTGGCATATCGGCTATCAAGATGTCATTGCCATTGGGAGCTTTTTCCGAACCGGTCAAATCCCCTCCACCCAAATAGTCGCCCTCTGCGGACCGGCTGTAAATAACCCACGCCTCATAAAAACAATCCGGGGGGCAGCCATCAACGAAATCTGCCACGACGAAGTCATCCAAGACAACAGTAGAATATTATCTGGATCAGCCCTAACTGGCCACCAAGCTAGCGGATCAAAAGGTTACCTAGGTCGATACCACCAACAAGTCTGTGCCTTACCAATAGAAAACGGGGCTGGATTTTTGAGCTGGTTGCGGCTCGGAGCAGATCGCTTCTCCAGCTTACCCATTTTCCTATCCGGTATAACCGGGTCAGTCTCACAGAAGAACAAAACCCCTATGAGCACCGCCACTTGGGGTGGACGACGGGCAATCTTCCCTCTCGGTACCTACGAGAAAATGATTCCCCTCAACATTATAGCCACTTCACTGCTTAAAAGTGTGGCCACGGGAAACACAGAAAAAGCAGCAGAACTTGGCTGTTTAGAACTGGTAGAAGAAGATCTTGCTCTGTGCTCCTTTGTCTGTCCCGGAAAAAACAATTTCGGCCCCATGCTACGCACCGTATTAAGAAAAATCGAACAAGATGGTTAGACTAACCACTAAATATGAATTTACTTAACAAATTTCTTTGTAAAGCAGAGCCCCATTTCCGCAAGGGAGGACGACTAGAACGTTGGTATCCTCTTTTTGAGGCTACAGACTCCTTTTTAATGGGCAGCAGAAGGGTTACCCAAAACGCTCCGCATATTCGTGATGGCATCGACCTTAAACGGATCATGATCATCGTGGTGATTTCACTACTTCCCTGTGTCGCCATGGCCATCTGGAATACAGGTTACCAGGCAAACACAGCCTTGCAATCTCTCGGCATCACCGAGGCAACTGGTTGGCGCGGCATAGTAATGAGCCACCTCACCTGCTCACCAGAGAGCTTTATCTCCAACCTGGTGCACGGAAGCCTCTATTTCCTGCCAGTCTATCTGGTATGCGTCATTATCGGCGGCACCTGGGAATGTATATTCAATATCATTCGTGGCCATGAGATGTCCGAAGCCTTCCTGGTCACTAGCCTCCTCTTCCCCCTAACCCTACCCCCCACTATCCCTTTATGGCAGGTGGCGATAGGTATTAGCTTTGGGGTGATCTTTGCAAAAGAAGCATTTGGCGGAGTAGGACGTAATTTCATGAACCCCGCCCTAGTCTCTCGTGCCTTTATCTTTTTTGCCTACCCTAGCCAGCTCAGCGGCGACCAGGTATGGATTGCAGTTGATGGGTTTAGCAGTGCAACACCCTTAGCAAGTCTAGCAACGGCCAATCCAACCAGTCCGCTTACCAGTATTTCCATCAACTGGAGTGATGCCTTCCTGGGAACAATCCCCGGCTCAATGGGCGAGACGTCCACACTGGCCTGTTTATTAGGAGCAATCATACTGTTAATTACCGGGGTAGCTTCCTGGCGAGTGATGACCGCCATGTTACTTGGCGGGCTTGGTATCAGCTCCACGTTCTTACTACTCTCTTCTACAACCAATCCCATGTTTAACGTACCGCCCCATTGGCATTTAGTTATCGGGGGTTTTGCTTTCGGCTTAGTCTTTATGGCCACCGATCCCGTTTCAGCCGCCCACACAAATGTGGGCAAATGGCTTTACGGCGCATTTATCGGAGCTTTAAGCATAATTATTCGAGTGATAAACCCAGCTTTTCCTGAAGGGGTAATGCTGGCTATTTTACTGGGCAATGTCTTTGCCCCTCTTTTTGATTATTTCGTTATCCAGACAAATATCAGGCAAAGGATGCTTCGTTATGACTAACGATTCAGCTGCCAAATCATTCTACACCGTTCTTCTCTTAGCACTGGTTTGTTCAGCTTTGGTTTCAGGCGCAGCAGTAGGTTTACGCCCTCGACAAGACGCCAACGAACAACTTGATCAAAAAAAGAATATCTTACGGGCAGCCGGACTCTACAACGGCCAAGGGGACATTAACCTCCTCTTTAGCGCAATTGAAACCAAAATAATCCGACTCAGCGATGGTACCTTTGTGTCCAAAGAGGAGGTAGATCCCAACAATTTCAACCAACTAAAAGCAGCCTTTAACCCGCAGACCGGCAAACAGCTTCCCAAGCAAGAAGATCCGGCAAGATTAAACAGACTAGAAAAATATTCTCTAATCTATCTGGTACACCAAAATAACACCATCAACACCGTTATCCTCCCCATTCGCGGTAAAGGGTTATGGTCCACTATGTACGGCTATGTTGCTCTGGCAGGGGATCTTTCCACCATCACCGGGGTAACATTTTATAAACATGGCGAGACCCCTGGGCTAGGCGGTGAAATAGAGAATCAGGATTGGCAGGCAGGTTGGCAAGGCAAAAAAATTCACGATAATCAAGGTAAAATCGTCTTACGAGTGGTCAAAGGCAAAGTCAAAGCCACAGACCAGGATCGTGCGCATCGGTTAGACGGCATTTCAGGGGCTACCTTAACAATGAACGGGATCAATAATCTTTTGATGTTTTGGTTCGGGGAGCATGGATTCAAACCCTTTCTTGAGCGATATAAAACAAAGGAGGGCATAGGTGGCTGAGACAAATTTAGAACTTTTAGGTCGCGCGATTCTACAACGCAACCCCATTGCATTATTAGTGCTGGGGATATGTTCAGCCCTAGCGGTAACAGGCTCCATGTCCACCGCCTTTGTTATGTCCATCTGCCTTACCCTGGTTACGGCCTGCTCAAGCATGACTATTAGCCTACTACGCAACCACATACCCAATACCGTGCGCATCGGCATCCAAATCACCATCATCGCCACTCTGGTCATTCTAGTGGATATGATTTTGAAAGCATTTTTTTATGATCTTGCCAAGCAACTTTCTATCTATGTCGGCCTAATCATCACCAACTGTATCGTCATGGGTCGAGCTGAAGGGTTCGCCATGAGCAATTCGCCATTTAAGGCCTTTATTGACGGCTTAGGAAACGGCTTGGGTTATACCTTAATCCTGATGAGCACCGCCTTTCTCCGAGAACTCCTCGGCAACGGTACAGTATTTGGGCAAAACATATTACCCCTCTCCTCCGAAGGAGGTTGGTATGAACCAAACGGCATGATGCTCTTGCCTGCCTCCGCTTTTTTCATAATCGCTCTTATCATCTGGCTAATCAGAACCATTCATCCAGATCAGCAGGAGAATTAATAATGACCCATTACCTGGAAATAATATTTAGTGCCCTCTTTATCGAAAACCTGGTTCTCTCATTTTTCCTGGGCATGTGTACTTTTCTTGCCATCTCAAAACAGGTAAAGACCGCCATCGGTCTAGGTTTGGCGGTGATAATAATTCAAGTAATCACCATTCCCATTAACAATCTCATCCTTAACAATGTACTAAAACCAGACGCATTAGCCTGGGCGGGACAACCAAACCTTGATCTCACCTTTCTCGGTTTACTAATCTATATCGGGGTAATAGCCGCAGTGGTTCAAATACTGGAAATGTTCTTGGATCGTTTTATCCCTGCCCTCTACAACACCCTTGGTATTTATCTACCGCTCTTAACAGTTAACTGCGCGATTTTGGGTGGCACCTTATTCATGGTGGAACGGGATTATAACTTTGGCGAATCCGTTGCCTATGGAATTGGCTCAGGTAGCGGCTTTTTCCTAGCAGTAACCGCCCTGGCAGGAATAAGGGAAAAACTGGAATACGCCAACCCACCAGCGGGTCTACGAGGACTGGGTCTTACCTTTATCACCGCCGGCTTAATGGCTTTGGCCTTTATGGGAGTAGCCGGTATATCGTAAGTTATCACAGCTACTTTATCTTCACGTGCAACAACAACCAGATCCACCTTCCAAACTATAAAATTATAACCATGATAGAAATATTCACGGCAATTATTTGCTTCATCACCATTCAACTTATCTTGGTCAGCCTTATTGTGCTGGCCAAAAAGAAACTGCTGCCAAGCGGAGAATTAACAATTCTTATTAATGGCAAAAAAGAGATAAAAACAAAACCGGGCGGTAAACTGCTCACCACCTTAGCCGATCAGGGAATATTTATATCATCAGCCTGTGGAGGAGGCGGAAGTTGCGGGCAATGCCGGGTGGGCATAAACAGTGGCGGCGGCAGCATCCTACCCACGGAACGTTCTCACATCAACAACAGGGACGCCAAACACGGCATTCGCTTAGGTTGCCAAGTACAAGTCAAACATGACATGGAACTAACCCTTCCTCCAGA
>JAOTSI010000333.1 GCA_029865005.1 Desulfobulbaceae bacterium | reverse complement strand
GAATATATAAAAAATAAACCATAACGAATAAGGTTAGATTGTGTGAGCGAAGCGAACCACAATCTGAACCGTTGGTTGGACGAGCCCGACCACAACCTGTGATAAATCTAAATTGATAACGTGCTAAAAGGAAAAGAAGGTAGGCGAAATAAAACTGGCATGTTTATTGCTAAATGAAAATAGCTTTTTTTCCAAATATTCCGAGATGATAGAAAGGATAAAGGGGCCGTAAGATATAGGTGCTCGGAAAATTTTTTGCATCTTTTTTGAAAAAGTTGCCCTGTAAAAATGATCACAGAGATAAACGCAAAATGCGCAGGATGCATTGGGAACATCCAGATAATCCATGATACATCGATATTTTCGTAGATGCAACCAGGTGAATCCAGCAAACCAGTGAGTCATAGAAGTCGGCCTCGCTTAGAACCGATTTCACATCAGTATCCAAAAGAGAGCAAACCGCCCAGCGAGCCACTTTTCTCGAAATGAGCAGGGTGCCCCGGTTTGCTTGCCGCATAGCGGCTTCGTCAACGAATAAGGTTAGATTGTGTGAGCGAAGCGAGCCACAATCTGAACCGTTGGTTGGACGAGCCCGGTCTCCATATAATATAGAAAATAGCTTTTTTGGGCGGAGTGCCCTTTTCAGGTTTTAGAGGGGCGGGTTGAAATATCTATAGATAGATTCGATCATATCCATTGGCATTTTAAATAAGATGAGGGGAAAGTAGACAAAATAGCCGTTTTTTAAACGCACTTCTCCATTACCGAGTGAATCGATTTTTAAAAAATTATGTTTTATCTTCTGACTACATAACACTCTTACTCCCAAGCGGTTATTCTACATTGCTGACGGTTGCTATAGGAGGTTTACGAATTCTCGTCATGAGGATTTTCATGGTAGACTGACATACCGGGCACATAATCTTTGCCCGCTCTTTAAGCCTTTTCAGCATACTCAAAGGATTTATTCGTAACACCAGCTGAAGGAATTTTATGAGCTTCTTGCAGCGCGGATGGAGGAAACCATAACATCTGACCCTCCGAAAACCCTTTGGCAGGATGTGGAGCATTAACAGATAAAGAAATTTTTCCCCGTCAACCTTTCTTGTCTGGTAAAGGCCGGTTTTTGAGTCTTTATAGCGGAAGGTGACCTTACCATTTTCGCACTTCAGGATGTCTTTCTCCTGAATAACTCCTTTGTAAAGGTACTTTCCAAGGTAGATTAACGCTTTGTCGCCGTTGCCGACACTTTTGCAGTCCGCGATCCATACTTTCGGGCAATCTTTTGGAATTTGAATATGTTGATCCACCAACTTCTTTAAAAATATTGCCCTGAAAACTTCGGCCAAATTCTGCTTTTTAAATAGATATCCATTGGATTTAGTACGCCATACCCCGCTCTTTCGATTTATGCTTGCGGTGAAACCAAGCAAAATAAATGGTGGAAAAAATGTTTAATTGGTGCAAAATAGTTGAGGGTAGATAGTGGAGTCCCCTCAACTAACTTGCGACTACCTGAGAGGACTCCTGCCAATAAAGTAAAGGCGGGAAAATGTTACCGGAAATTCTGAAGACAGCCAAGTTTTTTTTATCCTTTACCGTATAGACAAGGAACTGGCCAAAGAGCATAGGGGCCGGAAATGTCCGTATTGTGGAGGGAAACTTCATTACAGCAATTACTTTCGCAAGCCTCGCGGATTTGCCGATGAATTACCCGAGAAGTTCAATCTTCGACTAAGCCTGTGCTGCTCCAGGCCGGGGTGCCGTAAGCGAAGTATCCCTCCTTCGGTTCGTTTCATGGGGCGGCGGGTCTACTGGCAAGCAGTAATTATTGTCGCAATATCTCTTCTTCAAGGGACTCCGTCTCATAAAAGCGTTGCCCAGCTTCAACGCTTATTCGATGTCGATCGTAAAACCGTGATGCGGTGGCGCGTATACTTTCTTGAAATATTCCCACAAAGTCCGCAATGGCAACGAATTCGTGGTTTATTTCCTTCTTCACTCAGCAACGAAAATTTACCAGCCGACCTTCTCAACCATTTTATTTTATACAATAAAAATACACATGATGCGCTCGCTGAATGTTTGCGCATCCTCGCCTGCGGATTACCTCCTTAAATGATGGGTATTTTAGTTCACGCAGGAAATGGGCGATTCTCATTATTTTCCAAGGGCATTATAAATTAATATATCGTAACTGGGCCGGTCATCGGCCCGCTTCCGGAGAGGAACAGGAAATATGAGTATGCAATCCCATCATCACCCCGACCTTTGGGGCCAATTTCGTTTTTCCGTTGTCGGAGGTCTATTCGCCAGACCACCGGAACGTGGAAAACTGCAGGAAGAGATCCGCAAGCTCGCTGAAGTCGAATACCTGCACCCTATCACCAAGGAGGTTGTTCGATTTGGCTTCTCGACCATTGAGCGCTGGTATTACCAGGCATTACGATCCGAGAGACCTGTGACGGCATTGGATAGAAAACTCCGTTCGGACATTGGAAAATCTCGGGTCATGGACAAAGCCTTGCTCGCAGAGCTTGAGGTGCAATACAAGCGCTATCCCCACTGGAGTTACAAATTGCACAGTGATAACCTGATCGCCCTGGTTAAGGAAAGACCTGAATTGGGCGCGGCTCCTTCCTATTCAACAGTGACCAGGCGAATGCAGAAGCGGGGCTGGTATAAAAAACCACTGGCTCAAACCAAAGGGCAAAAAAGAGCGGCCCATCGGCTTGAAAAAGCAGAAGTACGAGGTTACGAGACAGAGCATGTTCATGCCTTGTGGCATCTTGATTTCCATCACACCAGTCTGCGGGTACTTGATGAAAACGGTACGTGGTACACGCCGTTAGCCCTCTGTATTTTAGACGATTATTCCAGGTTGTGTTGTCATATCCAGTGGTATCGTAATGAAACAGCCGAGGTCCTCCTCCACGGCATGATGCAGGCATTTCATAAAAGAGGGCTACCCAGGAGCTTGATGACCGATAACGGTGCGGCCATGATCGCCGGTGAAACGAAAAACGGATTGCTCTTTTTGGGAATCCAGCATGACAAAACTCTCCCCTATAGTCCTTACCAAAACGGCAAACAGGAAGCGTTTTGGGGGACCCTTGAAGGTCGTTTGATCGCCATGCTACGCGGAGTTGAGCCTATCACCCTGGACAGGCTCAACTATACCACTCAAGCGTGGGTGGAGGTGGAATATAATCGAACGGTCCACGAAGAGACCGGCTGCTCTCCCATTGACCGTGCTATAAGCGGCTCCAGTGTGTGTCGGGATTCACCGGGGAGCGAAGAAATGGAGTTCGGCTTCACTGTCCGGGAGCAAAGAATACAGCGGCGCAGCGATGGTACCATCACCCTCAAGGGTGTTCGCTTTGAGATACCGGCACGATTTGGCCATATGCGCAAACTCTATGTTCGTTATCGTTTCTGGGATCTGTCCATGGCCTGGCTGGTTGATGAACGTAGCGATGAAATTATCGCCAGTATCCGGCCACAAGATAAGGTAAAAAACGCTTCCGGTAAACGACGGGCTATCAATGACCAGAAAGAAGAACCGTCGATTCCCACTGAGGAGTTTCCTCCATTATTGCGCAAAATATTATCCGATTATGCAGCCACCGGCATGCCCGCGGCTTATCTCCCAACCTCTAAAGGAGGAGCAACGAATGAATGATAAACAGTTACAGGCGCTCTTTGGACTCAAATGGAATCCTTTTCTTCCCAATATTCCAGCGGAGGCTCTGTGGCAACCTCCAGCCATGGATTCATTTTTCTTTCGTTTGGAGAATATGGTCATGGATGGCGGCTTTGCCTTGATGCACGGAGAACCCGGCTTGGGCAAGTCCAAAAACTTGCAACTCATTGCCCATCGGCTTGAAAAGCTGGATGAAGTGACCGTCGGTGTAATGGAACGTCCCCAATCCAGTCTCAGTGATTTTTACAGGGAAATGGGGGAACTCTTCGGAGTGAACCTTACCCCGGCCAATCGATACGGTGGGTTCAAAGCACTTCGGGAACGATGGCGGGCACATATTACCTCAACCTTGTTTCGGCCAGTCTTGTTGATTGATGAGGCGCAAGAAATGACCAGCGCCTGCCTAAATGAACTGCGGATGCTGGGCAGCGCCCATTTTGACTCCCAATGCTTACTAACCATTATTCTCTGCGGCGATTCCCGATTGCCCGAGCGTTTTCGAGCCCAAGACTTGGTGGCGCTGGGCAGTCGAATACGGTTGCGTATGTTTTTGGAGCCCTATGACAAAAAATGCATGCGCGAACATTTACATTATGCCATCGAGAAGGCCGGAGCCGCACATCTCATGACGAAAAAGCTTGTAGAAACCATGGTTGATCATTGCGCCGGTAACCCAAGAGTGCTTCACGCCATGGGGGCGGAGCTCCTTGAAATGGGCGTCCAAAAAAACGTTAGCCAATTAGATGAAAAACTCTTCCTGGAACTCTACTCCCGAGATTCCCGGAAACGATAAATTAATGAATCAGTAGCAAGGAATACCTCTCCCTGCAAGCTGACAAGAGGTTCGGTGAAACGGAAGCGAGCTCTGCTGAGGAGCAACTCGCCGAGGGATAGCCGGATGGGCGACGAGAAAATATCATCGTCACTCGGGGAGTCTTCGGACTCCCCATTTTATATTCATAGATGATATTTTTGAGGAGCCCCCATGCCTTAAAAAACCTCGGGGTCTGGGGCAGAGCCCCAGGAAGAACTAGGCAGTACATCCAAAAATCATCCATTAAATAAACCGCTGGATGGTCCATCAGTTATCTTGCACGGTCTCAAACCTTCGTTCCTTCTCCCATCAAGGGAGAAGGAACTTAGATGGTAGCGTCTTTTTCATGGTTTGCTTGGTCTTTTTTAGCTAATTTTATTTGTTTGTAAATGAATAACCACTTGTCTTTAAAAGTTGTTTTCTAAAAACCGATACCACAGGGGGCAAGCTCTACCTCCAAGCTCTCCTACTGCCCAAAATGCATGAACCTTCGTCCCTTCTCCCTTGATGGGAGAAGGACAGGATGAGGGTGGGCTATTTAAAAAATACCCCAATCTCGCGAGATAAATACTCAAGCAACCCATCCATATTGCCAATCACCTCATTGTTCCAAAAGCGAATTACCCGGTATCCTTCTTCCT
>JAOTSI010000331.1 GCA_029865005.1 Desulfobulbaceae bacterium | reverse complement strand
TAACCATAATGGAGTTGGTGGCGGAAATGGCGACTGCTTCGTTAAAGGGGATGTTTACAAGGGAGAAGAGTGCCGTAAAAGATCCTTCGCGCACCCCTAAACCCCCGATGGAAATGGGAACCATGATGACAATGATGGTTACTGGAACTACAAGGAAAAAACTAATCAAATGGGCATCAATATTAAATGCTTTGGCCGTCACATAGATGGTGACTACTCGAATGATTTGCAGGATTAAGGAGTTAATAAATGAACCCATCATGATGAGCGGGTATTGTTTGAATTTTAAAAAGGCCCGATGCATGGCTATTAGTTTGACCCCGAGAGGGTTTTTGGAAAAAAAGCTGATGCGTTGTTCCAGAATGTCCGGGATGGTTTCCTGGTGCATGAGTATGCCAGCCACTATGCTGCATGCGGTAAAACCGAGAATGTAGACAGTGATGGAGCGGTCAAAGGAGACGGAGTAAAAAGCGAGGCTTACCAAACAGAGAAAAAGTAGGGAAAATAGCCCCATCATCCTGTCCATGACAACTGAAGCGGCTGACATTGCAGAATTGGAGGTTTTTTTGGAGAGGTAGTAGCCGCGAATGACATCGGTGGATAAACTTGAAGGAAGAAACAATCCCCAAAAGGTGCCAATGGTATAGATGCAGAATAGCCGGAAAAATGAGACCTGATTATTCATTGCAACTAGTAAGGCACGCCATTTAACAACTGCCCATAATCTTTCTATAAAGAGAAGAAAAAAGGCTGTGGCTAGGAGCTGGGAATCTGCCCGCTGGATGATTTTCCCCATGGTGTGCCAATCAACTTTGCTGATAATAAAACCGATGATGGAAAAGGATACCCCGAGTTTGATGATATAACGGGTGGTAGATGATTTCATAGAATAAATGTTATTATAATTGTCGCTAGGACTAAATAGCTTGAGTGGTCGGAGGAAAGTGATTGCACGGTCTTTGACCGTTACAGTTAAGGGCCGTGGAAAAAATAAATTATCCTTTCTTGCTCGTCTTAAATTCTGCGCAATTTTGAAACATTTCTTATTTTCGGCGGCTCTTTGTGAACGTTGCAAAGATAATTAATAACAACTTGGAAACAAGATGTAAATAAAAGAGATTGTCTTTTGGTGGTGAACTTCTTTAAGGAGAAAATAGAACTTTTCATCAGGTTTACTGAGAAAAGGGTGCAAATCCGATAGTAAAAGCCTTCTGTCGAGCAATACGGCTTTGTAGGTAGTCTTGGGTATAAGGGGCTTGGAAAAAATAAATTATCTCATCTCGGAGTCCGGCGTAGGTAGTTGCAAATTACTATTATGGGATATTTTTTATTTTCAGCTATTTTAATAGTAATCCTAAGCAAGGTTATCTGAATAGGTGTAGTGGGGGGTGTCGTTATATGGTTAGGTGGGGACTATTTGTAGCAAGATATTAAAATTAAGCCTTTTAACCGCATTGGGCCTGAAGCAAACATTCTTCTAGGTTATCTTGGATTAGAACTACTAGGCCCGGATCGATCTTATTTTCTTGGGCCATCTTATTCATAATGGCTAATATTTTGTTAGGGTCAAGGGCGTTGCGATAGGGTCTATCTTGGGCGAGGGCTTGAAAGATATCGGCGACTGCAATAATTCTGGCCTCAAGGCAGAGGCCGAAATTATGAATGTGAAAGGGGTAACCTTGACCGCAAAGGGTTTCATGGTGGAATGCTGACCATTGGGCAATTGATTCAAAGCCATTAATTTTATTGAGAATTTGATAGCTTTCAAAACTGTGTTGTTTCATTATGAGTTGTTCTCGACCGGTTAATGGACCGGGTTTCTCGAGAATTTCATCAGGTATGTTGAGCTTGCCTAGATCATGGAGTAGACCGGAAACCTGAAGTTGCAACAGGGTGTCATTATCGAGGTCGCATAATGTTCCAAGGTAGCGGGCTAGCATGGCAACTCCCAGAGAATGTTGCACGGTGAAGGGGCTTTTTGCGTCGACAATGTCTGCGAAAATTGCTGCTATTTCTAGAACAGTGTCGCCATTGATCATCTGTTTTTGAGGTGACGCGATCATTTTCTGGAGGTAGGTGGTGAGGTGGCGTGGATCAAGTGCCATCCAGAAAAACTCGCTTGCAGATACTTCTAGGTAAGCATCAACCACTTCAGGTGAAAAGAATGTACCGCTATATTTTTTAATAATTTTTTTGGTGGAGTTACCTGCTAATAAATAATCGTTTTCAAAATGTTGGGCCATTAGGGCGTCAACTCGATCGGTAAGGTAGATGATATTGCAGAGGATGGAGGTGTGTTGGTCGATATCTTTAGGAAGTTCATCCCAATGGGTGTGGTGATATCTTACAATAGGGGCTAGGTCAGCTAATAAATTAGTTGTACGGAGTAAGTTGGACCCGCGTTCGCAATGGAGTTGGGAGTGGCTCCAGTCAAGTTCAGTTACTAAGTTACGGTGTACGGTGGTGGAGGAAACTCCACAATCGTGTAGCAGTGCGGCATGGTGGAGGGTGTCTAGAAGGTCACTGTCGAGTCCAAGGGTTTGTCCGCACTGTAACGCCATGAAGGCGACTCTGCTGCCGTGGTATACTTCGTCGACTCCAACTAGGTCCAATGAGGAGGAAAGGGCGTGGATAATTTCCCGGGTATCTATCTCTAAATTCATGGAAATACTAATTTAAGGTAAATGTATAGGCTTGAAAGATTATGATATTAACTTTAGCTAGCCTGAATTATAAGGTTAAATGTTGTCGCCAGATAAACAATTTTAGATAATTGAAGTATTATAACAAAAAGAAGGTGGAGATGGAATGAATAAATAGAATGATAATTACTCTCAGTCTATTGTGGCGCAAGACTTTGCTGGGGATTGGCAAGGTGAGTGGTAATGAAAAAGCTTTGAGTTCAGCAGATTCGCGGAAGAGGAGCACCTATAAGTCGATTTACAAGCCTACGGCCACCAGCATTGGTGTTTAGAATTACCTTGCCGGGGTGTTGGGTGTCTGTATGCCCGATGATTGCAGCCATTTTTCCTTCCGGTAAGTTACGGAGTAGCTTAAGTGTTTCATCTGCTACGGTAGCGGAAACGAAAATAAGACATTTTCCCTCGTTGGCTAGATAGAGCGGATCTAGGCCGAGTAATTCGCAGGCAGCTTTTACTTCCGCTCGAATTGGGATGTTTGATTCCTTGATTTCCATGTTTAGTTCTGTGTTCTCTGCCAGTTCATTTAAAACATTAGCTACACCACCCCGGGTTGGATCTCGCATGGCGTGAATATCACCGGGAAAGTGGTCCAGGAGCAAGGAGGTTATATTATGCAAGGCAGTGGTGTCGCTGGTCAGTGAACCTGAAAAATCTATTTCGGCCCGTTTGGTAAGTATGGTGACGCCATGATCGGCCATGGTGCCTGAGAGAATGATTTTATCACCCTCCTTGATGCGATGTGGTCCAATATCAATCCCGGAGTCAATTACCCCGATACCTGAAGTGTTGATGAAAATTTTATCGCCTTTTCCCTTAGGGACAACCTTGGTGTCCCCGGTGACGATGGGAACCCCTGTTATTTCTGATGCCCTCCCGATGGAATATATGATTTTTTCAAGGTCATCCAAGTCCAAGCCTTCCTCTATGATTAAGCCGAGACTGAGGTAGAGAGGGCGAGCCCCCATCATTGACAAATCGTTGATGGTGCCATTCACCGCTAATTCTCCAATGTCCCCCCCAGGGAAAAATATGGGGTCTACCACGTAACTATCAGTTGAAAATGCAAGTTTGCCTGAGACCTGTTCTAGCACGGCACTATCGTTAAGTTGTTTGAGTTCGGGGTGGGTGAGATACTTGAGAAAAAGGTTTTTAATGAGATCATCGGAGGCTTGACCTCCGCTGCCATGGTCCAGAGTAATAATTTTTGTCATGGGATACCTTGCGGATTAAAGATTGATTTCGACGGAGCCGTAACGATAATGAGCGGCACAGGTACCTTCGCTGGAAACCATGCAAGGGCCGATGGGGGAAGAGGGGGTGCATGATTTTCCGAATATGGGACATTGACGGGGTTGCAATACTCCTTTGAGTACCTCTCCACAGCGGCAGCTGGCAGGGTCTTGGTCTTTGTTCTGGGTGAATGTGAAACGGTGTAGCGCGTTAAAGTGGGCGAATTTATCCTTGAGCATTAAGCCGCTTCCTGGAATAACACCAAAGCCACGCCAGCGACTATCCTCGGGAGTGAAAACTTCTTCAATGAGTTGCCTCGCTCGTTCGTTGCCAGAGTCAGTAACAGCTCTTGTGTAGCAATTCTGAACTTTTGTCTCCCGCTTATGAATCATAGTGGCCAAGCTTATTAGAGCATGGAATATATCGGTGGGTTCGAACCCTGCCACAGCACAGGCAATACCATGTTTGTGGGCCAGAGACCGATAGGGTTCTAAGCCGATAATGGTGGAGACGTGGCCTGGGCAAAGTAAGCCGTCAAGCTTGATTGTGTTGTTTCCAAAGAGTGCATCAAGTGCGGCTGGTACTGTTTTGTTAGCAGGATAAATCGTAAAATTATTTATGTTGAGCCGGGATGCTTCGAGTACAACGGCTGCAATTGCAGGTGCTGTTGTCTCAAATCCAACTGCTGGAAGCATCCATACTCTTTGAGGATGTTGTTTGGCAAGATGCAGTACGTCGGCGGGTGAATAGACCACCCTGATGTCACGACCTTTAGCGCTCATGGAACTTAGTGAATCTGTGGTGCCAGGGACTCGGATAAGGTCTCCGAACACTGCGATGCTTACTCCATTCAGCCCTGCAATGGTCTGGAAATCATTGATGTGGTTAATAGGAGTGACGCAAACAGGGCAGCCGGGTCCAGAAATGAGTTCGAGGTTTTTGGGGAATAAAGCACGTAAGCCGTGGCTGAAGATGGATACGGTGTGGGTTCCGCACACTTCCATGATGCGTATGGGACGATCAACTAAACGATGTAGTTCAGTTGCTAGTTCGGCAACCAAATCATTGTTTCGGTATTCTTCCACATACTTCATAAATTAGCTTTTTCGCTCATTTTACGTAGGAGCTTAAGGGTCATATGGGCCTCATTTTCATCAAGTACGTTAATGGCGAACCCTGCATGAATAATAAGGTAATCTCCAACTTTTACATCTTGACCTAAAAGGTCGAGACGTACCTTTTGTTTTAAACCGTC
>JAOTSI010000332.1 GCA_029865005.1 Desulfobulbaceae bacterium | reverse complement strand
GGAGGGTAAGGTGGACAGGCTATTATTATCAAGGATATGGGCTAAATATTCTTCATGACATAGTCCGGAATTGGGCAGTTCGCTCTTGGTGGTCCCTAATGGCCAACAAATAATGCGTGAAGAGACCGAGGGCGGGGCATGGGTAAAAAACTCACCCGGCTTAGCCAGATAATCACTGATAGTAAATAACAAGGGGGCTGCGGTCTGGGCTCCAGATGCACCGGGAGACGGGGTACCATCCGGTCGTCCCACCCAAACGCCGATGGTATATTTCGGGGTCACTCCCATGGCCCAGGCATCTCGAAAGCCATAACTGGTTCCGGTTTTCCATGCTAGATTATGGGACGCCACTGCTGCTGTCCTATAACGATTAGGGCGCGGGGTATCCGCCAAAATGGAACGAATAATCCAAGCCGCACCTTCGGAGAGCATATATTTTTCCCGGATGGGATCAGTCAGCTCGGCAGCCAAATAGCGTAGTTTCCCGGATCGCCCATTTCGAGCAAGGGCGGTGTAGGCACCGGTTAATTCTTCCAACCGCACTCCCAACCCTCCCAGGACAATTGCCGGATTGGGTGCACCCCCTTTTGGTATTTTGAGTTTCAAACCTCCTCCGGTCAAGGCGGCAGCAAAGACGCCAGGGCCGAGATGCTCGATAACTTGGATAGCAGGCAGGTTTAAGGAACGTTGCAAAGCCGCGCTCATGGTTACTGGGCCGCTAAAACCTGCGCTGAAGTTGCCGGGACGATAATCGGAATAATATTGTGGCGCATCACTAAGCAGAGACGCTGAATGAATAAGGCCACGATCCAGGGCCATCCCGTATAGGAACGGTTTGAGAGTTGAGCCGGGTGATCGCACGGCTCGGATCATATCCACCTGCCCTTGACGGGTGATTGAGAAAAAATCCGCCGAGCCCACATAGGCCCTAACTGCCAAGGTGTCATTTTCCACCACCATAACGGCGGCGGATACCCCGCTATCCATATTTTCCACATAGCCCGATACGCAGTCTGCTATATTTGCTTGGAGTTGGCCATCGATTGTGGTTACCAGGGGTTGGTCGGGCAAGGCCTTTGAACGGAGACGATTAGCAAGCAGAGGGGCCGTCATGGGATGCTCATAATGGACAGCGGCTACCTTCTCCTGCTTGGCCGCTTCCACGATGGATGGTTCCCACACCTTATTTGTTACCAAACGGTTGAGCACTTTATTACGGGCCCTCTCCGCTAGAGCCGGATATCTGTCGGGTCGCCATCCGGAAGGCCTTTGAGGCAAGACTGCTAGGAGGGCCGCCTCGGCGTGGCTCAACTCCAGGGGTGGTTTCCCGAGATAGGTTAAGGAGGCTGCCCCCACTCCTTCAACTGTGCCGCCGAAAGGAGCATAGTTGAGGTATAGGGTTAATATTTCATCTTTCGTGAAGTGATATTCCAGTTGTAGGGCTCGCAGTATTTGCAGAATTTTCCCTTTATATCCTCTCCGGTGGGGATTGATTAAGCGGGCTACCTGCATGGTTAGAGTGGAACCGCCGGAAATTATCCGTCCGGCTTTGATATTTTGTATGCAACCACGGAGGATGGCCACTGGGTTTACCCCGAAGTGGTGATAGAAATATTTATCTTCATAGCCTAAAAGGGCTTCGAGATAGAGTGGTGAAACCTGGGAGAGGTGGAGGGGATAGCGCCATACCCCGCCCTTCCCTGCGAAGGCTCGTAGCGGGGTACCGTCTTTTGCGGTTATTAGTCTGGCGTAGTCGTCCCGGTTGTGGAGGTCTGGTAGGGGGTAGATGTGGTCTGCTGTCCAGAGGGCTAGGGTTAGGGTTATGAGGGTTAGTATGGTGTAGGTGGTGAGTTTGTTAATGGTTTTTTGTTGACCATTTTGGGATTTGTTTGTGGTTGGGGTTATGGCTTTTGGTTTCATTTTGATTTTTGGGAGTGTGTATATTTTGTTTTTGGTGGCCGCTTGCTTGCTTTAGAGTTATGGGGTGTTATTTGTTTACGGCCGGGCGGCCACAGGGGGCCGCCCCTACGACTCCTGGGGTGGTTCAGGGATTGATACAAACAAACTATTGAATATTAGGCCCCCGCTATATTAAGCCCCCCTGTTCGTCCTTTATCGGATAGAGATTGAAGTCCAATTCCAGCAAATTGGACTTCAACCCTCTATAATCCCGGTGTGGCGGGATGCACGATTAGTTTTTTATCAGATTTACCTACGGCACGAATCATTGGGCGGTACATGTCCTCGGCTAAGGTTGGTGGAATGGTGTAGGTACCGGGGGTTACTGCGCGGGCCAGGTAGTATAGTCGACTTACTTGGTGAGGATATTGATCCAGGGCTGCCACGAATCGATCGTCACGGTATTCTTGATGTGCGATTGTCGCACTTTGCATATGGTGGGATACCGGTTCGCCATCAATGATAATCTCATCTAGTTTGACTGCGTTGAGTAGATTTTGATTTTCCAACTCTAAACCGGCTGGCAAAAGATCGGCCACCAAAAGATCCGGGACGCGTTGTTTCGCACTCACATTTAAAGAGACCAGCAGTAGATCGCCGCTACGCACCTTTTGCAAATCCACCGGTTGCCCTTCCAGAGAATAATAGAATCGTTCTATATCCACCCCATTACTCTCTGGTTCAGGAGCACGAGTGCCGTACCCGTTCACCGCCAATTGTGCGTAGAGAGGGGTTGGGTTATCTGAGGTAAAGGAAACGGATTTCCCCAATTCTTTCCCGAAGAGATGATAAAAAACATCTGATGATCCAATCTGTTGCTCTTTATCCCCCACGGCGAAGAGGCCTCTCCACTGCACTCCTCGCTGGGCGCGCAGGCCAATTTCCGCCCGCAACAGGGCAATACGCTCTTGGGTGGAAAGATAGCTAGCGCCCCGCAACAGATCCACTAACTCAAAGATTAGAACAGACCCTTCTTGTTGCATGGTTTCGTGTTCTAAAAGCAGGGCGAGCATCAAACCGGTGTCCCTAATGGGGCTCCCGTAATCTCCATAGTAGACATCTACGGTACGTTCCAGAGCCAATCCCTTATTAACCGCTGCATGTCCCCGCTCCCCATCTCCCATACGCATGAGGCCAAGTCCGAGATGGACAAGAGGTAGACCGCTTTTTGCCTCGGAACCATGACGATCATACAGGGTGCGAAGTGAGCCGAGATTGGCTTTTTTCAGACCGGCTAGAACATAACCCGCATAAGAACGGTAGGCAAAACGATAATGGGCTGCATCCTCGCTGTAGCGCAGCCCCATGGTTGGACCATTATCGAGATAATATTGCAGACGGCGAATTGCCGAAGAGAGCATCCCTTTGGGTACGGAGTAGCCATGCTTTTCCGCTGCCAGAAGAAAATCCGTTGCCAAAACGGTCAAGTAATGCTCTTCCGGAGAACTGCTGGACCAAAGGCCGAAACCACCATTATGCCGTTGCATGGTTGCCAATCTACTCACCGCCATATCCACGGCTTCAGAACGATGGGCATGGTCCCAATTATTTATTTTCAATTGGGTTAATAGGGTGTCATCCACCAGCAAAAATGGAAAGGCCGCACCCGTGGTCTGCTCCAAACAACCGTAAGGGTAATGGAGCAAATATGATAAATGGGCTGAGATATTCAAAGGCGGTCTATTTGACACGCTTATGGAACCTTCCAAGGTTGCCGGATCAAGACCCTCCAACAGTTGCTCGCCAGCGTGCACCACTTCACCCAATTGCAGTACCACGTTATGTCTTCGTTGCATGGCGGGATAGGCCGGTCGCAGCCCCAAGCTCCATTGGCGAGCAAAAGTCTTCTCTTGCTCCCCCTCCCCTTTGTGGCTAACCCGCAAACTAATTTTTGCCTTAGGTCCGTAGCCGGTAGCCATTATGCCATAAGGCCTGGTTATCTTTTCCCCAGACCCCAATACTACATGCTCCTCTTTCATGGCGAGTTGCAAATTATCCGAAGGCTCTAGGTTCCAGGTGAGCGTCCTTTGTACCTGAGTCATATTAGTCAACTCCAGAGTGAAAGTCGACTCATCACCCGGTGCGAGAAACCGAGGCAAACCGAGCTCCGCCACCACCGGAGCTGCAACAGTGACCGTTGTTTCCCCCTTCCCAAATTTATCTGCACTAAAAGCAAGAGAGGCCAGGCGCAAACGACCATTGAAATCGGGAATATCCAATTCCACCGTGCCGTGTCCGTTCTCGTCCATTGTTACTGGACCGTTAAACAAGGAAACGATTTGCACATCCGACATGGGACGTGTACCTCCCCGACTAAGCTCCATATCACCGCCAAAGGCCAAGGAAGCACGCTCTCCGTCCATTGCTTCGATAACTTTGGAATACAAGTCTCGACTCTCCACGCTATAGCGGCGTTGTCCAAAAAATACTGAAAAGGGATCCGGTGTTTTATAACCGGTCACATTGAGAGCCCCCACATCCACCGCTGCTATGGTGATCATAACGTCGGTTGCCGGTTTTTGGTCCATGGTTTCGACCTGCATGCTCACCTTTAGCTTGCTTAAAGGCTCCATACGCTCCGGTGCATCCATGGTTACATGCAGACGACGATCTTCTCGATCAAGGGGCAGATGAACCAAGCCCATAACCCGGTTAACGGTTATCTTTTCCTTGCCATTCATTGGTCGTAAAACCATGGCCGAAATATAGATATCATGGCGTTTCCAGGCGGGATCCACCGGAATTTCCACCTTTACGGTGCCATCCTTTATTTCCAACGGGGCAGACCACAGGGGTTCATCGGATTCCACCACCACAAATCCCCTCCCGTTATGGGGCGAGGTAATGGTAAGCTGGGCCGTATCGCCGGCTTGATATTTTTTCTTATCCAGTAGCATGGTTAAGCTATCCGGCCGAGTCCCCTGTTCACCATGGCCATACCACCACCAGGATTGGCCAACATGGAATTCATGGGCAGTGAGGGTTTCATGGACCGGGTCGCTGATTTCCAACCGATAATGACCATTTTCCACCGGAAAGTTCAAGGTACCCTTCTCCCCTTGCCCAATACTTACCTTTTGGTTCATAACGGTATAAACATTTTCACTGAAATTATTCCGCCAGCCGCGATGCTCGTCATATTGCCAATAATAATCTCGCTCTTGCCTGATGAGTTTTACCTCCAACCCTTCGGCACCCATTAAATGTCCTTCTCGGTCGGCGGCGATT
>JAOTSI010000046.1 GCA_029865005.1 Desulfobulbaceae bacterium | reverse complement strand
TCCGTTTCCTCTGGCAGTGATTCTGGTGGGAACCCTAGCTGCTTGGTCCGGAGCCCTTCATCTTGATGGTTTAGCTGATACGGCGGATGGATTTTTTAGCAGTCGTCCCCGAGAACGTATTCTTGAAATCATGCGTGATAGTCACATTGGGGCCATGGGGGTAATTGCACTGGTTCTGGTGTTGTTGCTTAAAATAAGCTGTCTGACTACCGTTGAAACGGATTTAACCTGGAGAGCAGTGTTGCTCATGCCCTTAACCGGGAGATGCGCCATATTGGTAATGATGGCCGTGCTGCCCTATGCCAGGAGCGAAGGTGGGTTGGGAATGTTATTTTACGGACCGGCAGCGATGCTTAAGGCTCTGCTCTGGTTAGTTTTGTTGATAGTTTTTAGCTGGCTAGTGATGGGGTTGAGCGGAATTTTTGCGATTATGACCGCATTGTTAATTACTTTCCTTTTTTGTTTCTATTGTAAAAAAATAATAGGCGGTGCCACGGGTGATACCCTGGGTGCAGTCTGTGAATTAGCTGAAGCCGGTGTGGCCTTAGGCTATTGTCTGAGCCTTGGGAGATAATTTGGATATGACCGGACATGGTGGAAATATAGCCGAGCTGGCCCAGAAATGTGGCTGTGAACCAGAGGAATTGTTCGATTTCAGCGCCAATATCAATCCCCTCGGTCCGCCGCAATGGCTGCGGCGGGTTATCAGCGGAGCCATTGAGCAGTTGGTGCACTATCCAGAACCAGCTTCAATACGGGTAACTACTGCCGTTGCCGAGCACTACGGAATTTTGGCTGAAAATATTGTAGTTGGTAACGGTACATCGGAGCTCCTTTTTGCGCTGCCCGCTGCCTTGAATGTTACCCGGGCCATTATCCCTGTTCCTTCATATATTGATTACGCCACCGCCTGTCAACGGGCGGGAATGGAGATAAAAACATTCCCTTTATTGGAATCTGATGAGTTCATCCTTGATGTTGCACGCCTAGGAGGTGAATTGCGAACCGGTGATTTGGTGATTATCGGTAGTCCCAATAATCCCACCGGTAAAATAGCAGATCGTGAGAGTTTGCTTAAACTCTGCAGACAGCGTGATGATGTTACCTTCCTTATTGATGAAGCTTTTGCCGGATTTATCACTGATTATCAAAGTCTTGCTTGCGCAGCCGATAATATTATCGTCCTCTGTTCGTTAACCAAATTGTATGCCATTCCCGGACTTAGACTCGGTTTTTTGGCAGCTTCCCAGGAAGTTTGCTCCAAAGTTGGTGAGTATATTGCGCCCTGGAGTGTGAATTCTCTGGCTCAAGCAGTGGGGGAGAAGCTTTTTGGCGATTCAGAATATGTGGATGCGAGTCGGAAGTATATTACGGATCACCTTCCAGATTTCTTGGCCGATTTGCGTGAGACTTGTGGTCTGCGGGTTTTTGATTCCTCGGTTAATTTTGTGTTTGCCAAGTTGCAGAACGGAGGGATGGACGGTGAGGAGTTGGCAGCGCGACTTTTGCGGGATTATCGCGTCGCCATTCGGGTTTGTGGAAATTATGATGGACTTGATTCGTCATATATCCGCATGGCATTGCGAACTACCAGAGAAAATGAGCAATTGCTCACCGGTCTTGCCGATATTTTAGGGAGGAGATCGTCCGTGTCTCCTCGTAAGACCGTTTCTAAACAAACTCCTGCGATTATGTTTCAGGGGACCGGTTCTGATGTGGGTAAAAGTGTGTTGGCGGCCGGACTTTGCCGGGTTTTGCTCCAGGATGGTATCCGGGTTGCTCCTTTCAAAGCCCAAAACATGTCGCTTAATTCCTATGTCACCAGAGATGGCGGGGAAATGGGGCGTGCCCAGGTGGTGCAGGCTCAGGCGTGTCGTCTTGATCCCGATGTATTGATGAATCCGGTTTTGCTCAAACCTTCATCTGATGTGGGTAGTCAGATCATCGTGCGGGGTAAGCCGGTGGGCAATATGAAAGTGGCAGATTATGTCCGCTATAAACCGCAAGCCTGGAGCGAGGTCTGCCGAGCTTATGATGAATTGGCTGTTGAATATGAGGTGGTGGTTTTAGAAGGAGCCGGTAGTCCTGGAGAGGTTAATCTGAAGTCCCACGATATCGTGAATATGCGAATGGCTGAATATGCCCGCTCTCCTGTTGTTTTGGTTGGCGATATTGACAGGGGCGGGGTGTATGCTTCCTTTGTGGGGCATTGGGAAGTTATGGCCCCTTGGGAGCGCAGCTTGTTAGCCGGGTTTTTGGTTAATCGGTTTCGGGGCGATGCTTCATTGCTCGGTGACGCCCATGAATACCTTTTAGATTATACAGGTAAGCCAGTTTTAGGGGTTGTTCCCTATCTCAAAGACCTTGGGCTGCCCCAGGAAGATTCGGTTGGTTTCAAAGCAGGGGTGTATGAGGCACCACCTCCAACCATACCCCATGTGGAAATAGCCTTGATTGATTTACCCCATATTTCCAACTTTACCGATGTGGAGCCATTTATTCATGAGCCGGATGTGGCGTTACGTATTGTGCGTACCAGTGAGGAACTGGGACGTCCCGATGCCGTTATCTTGCCGGGGAGTAAAAATGTGCTTGCTGATTTCAGTTACCTGGAACAATCTGGTTTGGCTAGCAAAATAAGAGAATTGGCAGGGGCAGGGGTGGAAATAATCGGTATCTGTGGTGGGTTTCAGATGTTGGGACGCAGGGTATCAGATCCCCACGGGGTTGAGAATGAAAGTGGGGGAGAGATGACCGCATTGGGGCTCTTACCCATTGAAACCGAACTGGATAGAGAGAAAACCCTGACCGCAAAAAATGGTATCCATCCTGAATCTGGTTGTGTGGTAGTGGGGTATGAAATTCATCACGGTATCAGTAAGGGTGCGCCCAATAGTTTGTTTCAATTTGATGATGGAACCGTATGTGGTTGTAGGGCTGAAAATGGTATAGTGTGGGGAAGTTACCTCCACGGGATGTTTGATGGTGATGATTTTCGTCGTAGTGTTATTGAAAAATTGCGCCTGAGAAAAGGTCTATCGCCATATTCTGGCCCGATAACCCGGTTTGACGCGGAACCCGCCTTGGACAGGCTGGCTGAAGTGGTGCGAAACACCGTTGATATGGATGCAATTTACGCGGTGTTGAATTTATGATCGATTATTTTGTGATTGGACTCTGGTTGGCTGTCTTTCTTGATCTGTTGCTGGGGGATCCCCGTTGGCTGCCCCATCCCATACGGTTAATCGGATCTCTCTGTGGTTATTCCGAAAAAACATTTCGTAGCCTTATAAAATCTGAACGACTTGCCGGTATTGGCGCTGTATTTATGGTTTTGGGCGCGACTGTCGGGGTTTTGGTTTCCATGTTTTACGCCCTAAGTCTCTTTTCTGCGGCCTTGAGTTCTTTTGTGGCGGTTGTTTTACTCTATACTTCTATAGCATTGCGTGATCTGGCTGGACACGCCTCGGTAGTACGGAGTGCGTTGGCAGGAGAGGGTACTGATCGACTAGACCTTGCCAGACAGAAGGTTGGCATGATGGTGGGTCGCGACCCAAGCGTGTTAGATGAGCAAGGAGTTGTGCGAGCCTGCGTGGAGAGCGTGGCGGAGAACATGTCCGATGGGGTGATTGCCCCGTTGTTTTGGGCATTTGGTTCTGCGATGGTTGTGGGTGAAGGTATTTGGGCGCTGCCCGTGGCCGCTGGCGCCGCAATGGTTTATAAGGCGGTTAATACGATGGACTCTATGTTCGGGTACAAAAACGAGCGATACCTTTATTTTGGAAGATTTGCCGCCCGGCTTGATGATGTGGTAAATTATCTGCCAGCTCGCTTAACGAGTTTATTTATAATCTTAGCGGCACCCTTTGTTGGGGCGAGTATAAGAGGGGCTTTTGCCATAACCCAACGGGATCATCACCGTCACGCCAGTCCCAATGCCGGATACCCGGAAGCGGCAATGGCTGGCGCTCTTGGAGTTAGGCTTGGTGGTGCCAATGTCTATTTCGGAAAGATGGTGCAAAAACCTAATATTGGCGACGAGAATCGTGGCTTGACCTTCGAGGATATAGAGTTCGCCAATAGATTAATGTATGGTGCTTCCATTCTGGCTGTTGCTCTCTTTAGTATCTGTGCTATACTAACTAGAGGTTAGGGGTCGTGGCTGCTTACTGGCTTGCAGCGCTTGACAGGGTATCCATGAATAAACGGGCTCATTCATTGCGAAGATAACGATATGTTGCGTACCGAATTTAAATCTATTTTTTTTCTGACCGTATTTTGTCTTTTTATTCAGGCCGTCGGTGGTTGCCTTTATATTGGGGGTGCCGAGGCCTCCTCTATGGTCGAGTCGCCTGACACGAATGTTAAAGAAGAGAAGGGTGATGTGGGCCATGAGGAGGAAGAGTGGTTTCGTACATTTCTTGAAGGCACTTTTTATATCGATGGCTGGCACGAGATCCGGCAAGATATTTTGGCAGAACTTCCCGAAGCACAACGGGATGATTATAGCCTCCTCATAAATGAACTTGGCGAAAAGATTGGTCGAGAATGGGCGAAAAGTAATGATATTCGGCGAATTGATAATTCACAACTCATTGAATGGGGTGATCGTCTCAAGGAAATAGCCTCCGAAGAGCCTAATAGGTTAGCTGAAACCATTCACCATATCAACGGTGAAGTGGAAACTCTCCTGGATTGATTTTTTTATCTTTTTCTATCCATGTTACCTAGTTTCTATGTAACTTCTCCAAACATGTTGGTAAAATAAAACGAATGTTCGACGCCATGATCTCGTATCATGTCAAGTATGAAAAACAGACTTGATCGTATGTGTCTTAATCCATTCTTTGTCAGGTAGCCATTCAATCCGCGTAATTAACTACGGTTGAGACGACGGGGCTGTCCTGATTCCTTCTTTATCAAGCCATTCAAACCCTGGCCTGTTTTCGATACCAAGTAAATTTAGGCTATTTCAGGCTATATTTTCGATCAATAAATCAATATATTAGCGTCATTATGATTGAAGTTGTTTCATCGCAGAATATCTAGCTGTTGTGGCCAGATTGCGCACTGGATATAACTAACTGGCAACATAATGACCCATTGTTTAGTAATCAAACCGCGAAGAAAATATAACTTGCTGAAAATAGTAAAATTATTATTGGTGTTATGGATTTGAATCGCCAATTAAGCAATAGTCAGCTTGCAGCCAAGAGCCTTTATGACCTTGCTGATGGTGGTAAATTGAGGATTGCCATCTTCTGCCAGTGACTTGTATAGGCTTGTACGGGTGACCCCTGCCTTCTTGGCCACTTCTGTCATGCCCATTGCTCTTGCGGCAGTGTTTAAGGCATGGATAAAATCGGATTCATCGCCACTGGCCGCAACTTCTTGTAAAAAAATACGTATTTCTTCAGGACTATTTAGGTGTTCAGCGATGTCAAAAGGTTTAGTCTTAAGTGCCATGGTTTAATCCTCCAATTCCAAAAGAAGCTCTGTGGCGTTGGCAATGTCATTTTTCTGAGTTGATTTATTGCCACCTGTAAGTAGCAGAATCACCTTGCCATTGTGAATGGTGTAGTAGATGCGTAACCCTGAACCAAAGAAGAAGCGTAGCTCAAACAGGCCGGGGCTGATTTGTTTAAAATCTCCAAAGTTTCCATTCTCAACTCTTGCTAATCTTGCCAACACTCTGAGTTTAGTTGTAGAATCTTTAAGCTTGGATAGCCATCTGTCATATTGTTTGGTGCTGAGGAGTTGGTACTTCATATTTCTAATGTATCTTGTGGGATACAAAGCGTCAAGGTGAGAATAACCAAAATAGTATTATTTGAGAGTTCTGCTTCCTCCCTTAAAGCAATGTTTTGTTGTTCCAAAAGTAGCTTGAGGGAATACACAGTGCCTAGGCTGAATATTGGCTGGAGTTTCTGGTTGTTTCTGGGTTGAAAAAATGATTTGAGTTTGGAACAGATACATCGGACAACAATTCCCTTGGAGTCCGATAACCTCTGCCACCAGTGAAATTATGGTAACGGTGGAACGGTGGTTCATCCGACTAAAGCGTACTTTGTTTCATGAAGTGCCATTATTTTTAGTTTAAAAAACTCCACATCCCTGAACTCATAAGCAGCCCTTTTCATTGTCTTGATTTTATTGTTCGTACTTTTCAAGCGGACCAGTGGAAAGAGCATCAAAATCAAAGTAGGCTAATATGCCATCAAAGTGTTTTTCTAATGTATCAGAAAACTTTTTCAGCATTCCAATACCTGAACTCCTAGCGATTTCTATCCAACTTTTCAAATGCCATTGAGCCGCAACTTTATCATCGGCCCAATTCCATAACTGCCGTAGGTCCTCTTTCATGTAATAAACCGTAGCCAGCGGTCTGTTCAGCTCCAATGCCTGTTCTAATTGCTGTTGTTTTCTTGGCGTATTTTCTAACTTCTCTTTTGCTGTCAACAAAAGCCAGCGGGTTCCTTTGAGGACTGATTTAGGCAGCAATTCTTTCGTAGCGTGGAACAGTTGTCTTCTGAAATTACCAAACTTTTCATTGAACATTTTTATCACATGAAAATGATCAAAAATGATAATGCTATCTTTTAAATTCTCACGTATCGCTTTAATATACGCTGGTGACATATCTATAGCGACAGCATCAATTTTCAGTTTTCGATAGCAGCGGAGTTTTTTCCAAAACGGTTCCAGTGCGTCACTACCTTTTCCGTCCCCAACGAAAACCACTGCTCCCGTTAAAACATTCAGCACGATCGTCAAGTATCCACGCTTGCCTATATAAATTTCGTCAATAGCGATCCGTTTTAATTGACTAAGCTTGAGGCTGCTATATTTTTTCTTCAGATATTTTTTCTGTATATTTTTAACTAGATCCCAGCTTAAGCCCAAGTGCTTTGCAGTGTCTGAAATAGTCATATGCCTCGACAAATCGAGAACATATCTTCCGAGTGCTTTGGTGTATGTAAAGCGAGATTCCGCAAAGCCAATATCTGCCTGACGGATTGTATTGCATTCCCTGCACTCAACACGAGAAATTTCTGTTTTGATGTATGTTTGTTTTTTCCCAATAGGAAGGGAATGAAACCTGTGAATAACAGATCCACGCTTTACAATATTCTTGCTTTTGCATGTAGGGCAGCGAATGCTAAATTTTTCCCTAGTTATAGTGAATATAATGTCGCCTTTTTGGTAATCAGACCGTACATAGCGATACCCAACAATACCGAATCCATGGTAAAGTAAACTTGTGGACATGTGGAACTCTCCTTATTTATTGCGTTGCTGCTTTGATAAGGACCACATGTCCATTTTTTTTCAAATCATTTTGTGAACAAAGTACGCTTTAGTCGGAAGAACCCAATTCACAAACAGTAATTCTAGTCGGACCAAGTTAACTAGCTGTGTTAAAAATGAAAAGCTTTAAAAGGTAGCTGCTCATTGGCCTTAGATCCTCCTTTTTTTCTTGCAAAAAGAGGCGTTTAAGGAAATTTGATCTCCTATAACGCATGCAGTGTAGAGCCTTGATTTTTTAACTACTTTTTTGACTATGAAAAGGATTATTTAAGTAAGAAATAGACACTTTTTTCTTTTGTTATTATAAATCAACTTGTTGGGTTGGTACGGCAAGAATGGCCTAGCAGACTGTCATATTAAAGATTTTACAGTTGTTTAGATATTTATTAACCGTTACTGATAATAAGAAAATTTCCTTTGACATGGAAAAGGTGCACCACCATCCTCTTTAACGGCTGGAAAGATTTGTCGATACAGATCGGTAAAAGGGAACCTGCTACAAAGTCGCTAACTGGATTTTTATGGGTAAATTCACCGGCAGGGGGGGGTACAATAAACCCTACCACCAGCACAATCCAAATAAAGCCATCCATGTACGGTCTCATCTAGTTGCTGATTTTTGAGAAAGACTGTGGGGTAAGAAAGCGCAATCAGGGACAGTAGCCGGAGTCGCAAAAGAGCCGCATTCTTATCGAATTTACTCTTATCTAATTAAGTGATCGGAAATTTAGCTGTAGGCTGATATTTAAATATATTTTTTCTACTGCGATATTTATAGCCAAGGTGCCTACTAACTGGCAGTTTTTGCATGTTATCTTGTAGGCTTTGTTCTCGTGACCTCGCAATTCAGGGATCCTTTATGTAAAAGGATTTCTACCTCATCTCCGATTTGTACCTCGTTGCTTTCTCTTATAATATTTCCGGTCTGTTCGTTTTTAACAATGGCGTAGCCTCTAGCAAGTGTTGCCAGGGGGCTGACGGTATTTAGCAGGCCGGTCACGTTTGAAAGTCTCTTTTTATGCCGTTCCAAATTGTTGCGTTCCGCCATGATTATTCTATGCTGGAGGGCTGATATTTTTTCCCGTTTCCCTGCAAGATTTTTCCGTGGGTCATGTTGTTCCAATAGCACTACAAATCGTTCAAGACGGCTCTGGTTATTTCGGATGATTTCGCTCATTGCCCGTTCTATTTTTTCCGTCTTATAATCGAGTTTGATGAGAAGGCTTTCCAGGGGGCGTCGCGAATCTTCCATTATTTTGCGGTAGAGTGCGAGTTTGGCTGCGCGTTGGTTAAGGTTTGCGTTCAGAGCGTGATACATTCTTTTCTGGAGATGACTAAGTCGGGTTTTCAATTCTGCTGCGTCGGGGAGAATGAGTTCTGCTGCGCTGCTTGGTGTTGGAGCCCGAAGATCGGCCGCAAAGTCGGCAATGGTAAAATCTATTTCGTGACCCACTGCATTGACCACTGGGAGTTGGGAGTTGTATATAGCTCTGGCGGTACGCTCTTCATTGAAAGCTTGTAGGTCTTCTAGGGAGCCGCCCCCTCGGCAGAGCACGATGAGTTCGGTATCGATATGGTCATTTATTGCTTCAATGGCTTGGACAATCTCATCTGCTGCTGTTTCCCCCTGAACACTTACAGGGTAAACGCTGATGGAACAACCGGGAAAACGTTTTTGGGCGATTTTTATGAAATCATGCACTGCAGCACCGTTGGGCGAAGTAACCAAGGTAAGGTGCTGGGGCATAGGGGGGAGTGCTTTTTTATGGCCTGGATCAAAGAGGCCTTCAGCGTCAAGTATATTTTTCAGTTGTTCAAAGGCCTTTTGTAAGAGGCCTGCACCATGGAAATTAACCCCGTCGACAATGAGTTGATAATCCCCCCTGGGTTCATAGACAGAGATTCTTCCAGAACATATGACCTGTTGGCCATCGCGCAGCGCTTGGTTGAGATAACGTTGCTGCATAACAAAGAGTACTGCTTTGATTTGGGCTTTGTCATCTTTGAGGGTGAAGTAGAGATGGCCGGAACGGGGTTTGCGGAGATTGGATATTTCGCCGGAGACTTGGATAAACGGGTAATGGGTTTCCAGAATACTGCGAATGGAGGAAGTTATTTCCGATACTTTGAATATGCGTGGAGTCTTCATTATTAGTTATGTCGTTTCCGGGTTAATCTTGCTGTGTTGCAGGAGAAATTGCCGGTCAGGGTGGAAAAGTTAATTCTCTAATGATTTTTTACGGCAACCTGGTTATAGTTACAGATTACTTGTATGGAAAGCAAGTAACTTATACCAATTGATCATGTTTGTAGATATTTTAACCATATTTTAAGTTAATTAAAAATGTCAATACGGCATGGGTAAACAATCGTAACGTGAGGGGCGATGATAGAGCAAAATTCAAATAACACAGGAAACTTAGCGGAGAAAAAGCCTCTGCAGTCCATGGGGCTTCTTGAGGAGCTCAATTTACCTCCGGTTCTGGCTGATTTTTTACGGAAGAATCAACGAACCATTTGGCTGGTCATAATTTGCGTTGTTTCTGTGGTGGTTGTAGGTTCAGTATATCGTAGCTATATGGAATATCGTGAAAATAATGCTGCTACTGCTTTCAGTGAAGCTTTGATGTTGGAAAGTGATACCGAGCGGCGCAGCGGTCTGGAGTCGGTAATTCAGGAGTATGGTTCCACTTCAACAGCCCTATGGGCCACAATGGAACTCGTTGGGCTTGATCTTCGGAATAAGAAGAGTGAAGAGGCTCTTAAGCGTTTGTCGGATTTAAACGGAAAAATTGCTATTTCCAGTCCTTTAAAGCCTCTAGTGCTTTATAAACTTGCTTTGGTTGAGGAAGAATACGGGAAAGTGGATCAGGCTATAGTTTATTATAAAGAACTGTCTGGAATTAAGCAGTTTGAAATGGAAGCGCGTAAATCTTTGGGTGCTATCTATGAAACTCAAGGTAAGAAAAAAGAGGCCATGGAAGAGTATGAGCAGTACCTTCTTCTAACTGAGACATCTCAGAAAGATGCCATGATGTCCGGCAACAGTCGGGAGCGTGATATGGTGCGATCTCGCTTGAGCAACTTGAAGTAAATGGATATTATTAGAACCCCGGCAGAAATGACTGCGTGGTCTCGGCTCCAGCGACAGCAAGGAAAGACTATTAGCCTGGTTCCCACCATGGGTTATTTCCATGAAGGACATCTTTCTCTTATGCGTTTGGCTGCCGATAGTGCCGATTTAGTGGTGGTGAGTTTGTTCGTCAATCCCACCCAGTTTGGGCCTGGAGAAGATTTTGCCTCTTACCCGCGTGATTTTGAACGGGATGTTGACGCGGCCCGTGAGGAAAAGGTCGATGTTGTTTTTGCCCCTGAAGTAGATGATATGTATCCTGGGGAAGCATTGACCACAGTGAATGTTAAAGAAATGACCGAAGGATTATGCGGAGCCAGCAGACCTGGTCACTTTAACGGGGTGACCACGGTGGTGACCAAACTGTTCAATATTGTGGAGCCGGATAGCGCGGTGTTTGGGGAAAAGGATTATCAGCAGCTTGCCGTTATTAGGCGTATGGCTTCTGATTTAAATATGAACATTGAGATAATCGGACATCCCATTGTTCGAGAGAAGAACGGGTTGGCGCTTAGTTCTCGTAACACCTATCTGGGCGAGGAAGATGGGGAATCGGCCCTATGTCTGGTTCGTTGTCTTAAAGCTACGAGGGCTAAAGTCGTTGAAGGCGTTATTGAAACCCCTGAGCTTAAATCATTAGTAGAGGAGTGTATCAACAATCATCCTGGTGCTGAGATTGATTATGCTGATTTTGTTGATAGCTTGACCTTACAGCCCGTATCGGTGGTTGATAAGCAAACTCTATTGGTTATGGCCGTTAAGATAAATAATAAGGTTCGTCTGTTGGATAACGGATTTATCATGCATTGATAGATTGTTATGCATTTTTTGATGGATTTTCAACAATTGAAATAAAGAGAAAATGTTACGTTCGGTTTTAAAATCAAAAATACATCGTGCCACAATTACCGAAGCAGATCTCACTTATGAGGGAAGCTTGACCGTTGACCGTGATTTGATGGATACCGCAGGGCTCATCCCTTTTGAGCAGGTAGGGGTCTATAATATAAATAATGGTGAACGATTCGAGACTTATGTTATAGAAGGAGAACGGGGCTCCGGGGTTATTGGCCTAAATGGGGCTGCAGCTCGTAAGGGTTTGGCTGGAGATCTCATTATTATAGCTACTTACGCGATGATGGACGATCAGGAATTGGAAGGGTATCACCCATCAATTATTCTACTTGATGAGCGTAATCGTATTAAACAACATCTTGATAAATGAGGGTTTAACATGCCTGGTTTTGAAGTTTTTGGTGAGGAAGAAAAGCAACAGATTCAAGATGTTCTTGATACTGGGGTCTTGTTTCGCTATGAATTTGGCGAACAGCGTAAGGGAGTATATAAGGTAAAGGAATTTGAGGAGGCTTTTGCACAGTATACTGGGAGCCCCCATGCCCAAGCGGTAACTTCTGGAACAGCAGCGCTAAAAGTCGCACTGACCGCTCTAGGTGTAGGCGGTGGAGATGAGGTAATAACCCAAGGGTTTACCTTTGTTGCTACCTGGGAGGCTATTTTCGATGTAGGTGCTATTCCCGTATTCACTGAAGTGGATACCACTTTGAATATGGATCCGGCGGATCTTGAGAAAAAAATCACCTCAAAAACCAAGGCGATTATTCCAGTGCATATGCTGGGCGCTCCTGCTCGCATTGAAGAGATTAAAGCCATTGCTGACAAACATGGCATTCCGATTGTTGAGGATACTGCTCAGGCACCTGGAGCCAGGATTAATGGTAAACATGTCGGATCATTCGGGGCTTGTGGAACTTTCTCATTTGATTCGGTTAAAACCATCACCACCGGTGAAGGTGGCATGGTTATTACCAACGATCCGCAATTGTGGCGTAACATGTCAGAATATCATGATCACGGTCATGATCACGCGGTTAATCCCGGTGGTCGGGGCGGAGAGGGTCGGAGTTTTATTGGTTTTAACTTTCGGATGATGGAACTTCAAGGTGCCATGGGTTTGGCTCAGTTAGCCAAGCTTGACGATATTGTTGCTTCTCAGCAGGCTAATAAGGCAGTTTTGAAAAAAGCTGCAGCCGCCATTCCTGGTGTATCTTTTCGTGAAATTTTAGATGAAAAGGGTGATTCTGCCACCTTTCTTGCATTTATGCTTGAAAATAAGGAACGGGCAGCTGCTGTTAATGAGATTTTACGTGAAAATGGAGCCGGAGCGATAAACTTTGCTGAAAACACATGGCATTTCTACCCCCAATGGGAACATCTTCTTGCTGGATCTACTCCATGTAATAATGGGTGGCCTTTTGCTGAGGGAGGAAAGCGACGGGTTATTTATGATCCGAAAGCCTTGCCCAAATCTGCTGAATTGATGTCTCGCACCTTAGTTTATCAGGTTCCGGTGAAACTTAGTGATGAGCAACGAGATAGAATGGTTAGCGCTTTGCAAAAAGCAGCGCAAATGTAAACAAATATGGCCCTCACGGGTAGTTTATGAGAGTAGGCGCTCTTTTGGGGTTCGCATGAAATGTGGTCCCCTTAGCAGCGCCTATATCTATTTGCGGTGAGATAGATATCAAAACGAGTAGTTTTGCCGGACATGGAAAAAGAAGGGGGTTCATCTCCGAGAGGGGGTTCGTTTTTGGGTCGTTTCACTACTACTCTCTCGACGGCGGCGGTTAGCGCTAGATCCAGCAAGCGGATCGTGTCCAGATCTTCTCCGACTAATAATTGTAATATTTGTAATTCTTTTTTAACTTTGGCTGATTTTGAACGAGGTGGAAACATGGGGTCCAGGTAGATGACCTCGGGTCGTGTTTCTTGTTCTGAAATATTGGTGAGGTATCCTAATGCGCTTTCTGTTCGCAGGGTGATTCGGGATGCAATAGTTTTGGTATCAGGATGTTGTTTCGCTCGCTTAAGGCCGTCTGCAAGTAAGGCGGCAACAATGGGGTGACGTTCAAACATCAAAACCTCACACCCTGAAGTGGCAAGAAGAAAACCGTCACGACCTAAGCCCGCTGTGGCATCCATGACCAGAGGACGGCGATTTTTTTTAACGCCTACAGCTTTTGGCAACATATTGCGGCCTCCGTGAAGTCGTCGATGTCGTGCGGCTCCGTGGACGAAATCCACCCAAAGTCCCTTACTTATGCTAGGTTCTCCGGTGGGTTTGACTTCCAGGTGGTTATGACTGAGCTTAAGGATAAAGTCGTAATTATTGTCATCGTCGCTGACCAGTGGAAGATCCAAATCATTGCATAGCGTGATGGCTTGCTCTTTTAGCTCGGCCATAGGCATACATATTCCTATTATGTTTTTTGTAACATGGTGCATGGATCTGGTGGTTTTTCTAGTTGATTATTTTTTGATGAAATAGGCAAAAGATAGCAAAGAGCAAGGTTCCCCTCCATTACCATGTTTTGGCGGGAGCAGCATGTTAAATTTCGTAATCGTTCACCGGGTTGTAAAGAAATGTTTTATAACATCGGATCTGTAAGCGTTTACCAGTGCTGCGCATGGGTGCAAGCAGGCCGGTGAGCTATAGTTAATCTTATATGAATTCGACTTGATCGCGCGCAGGCGTAGTGTTCGTGAACGCTTAATAAATTTCCAAAGACAAATTATCTAATACGTGAATGTCTTGGACTTGTTATTTATAAATGAAAAGGAAAAGCGAGAATGAGTGAATCTGAACCAAAGGTAATTGCTATAATCCCAGCTCGTTATCATTCAAATCGGTTTGAGGGTAAACCGCTGGCCCTTATTAACGGTAAGCCCATGATCCAACATGTGGTGGAGCGAGCTCGTCAAGTTAAGATGCTCTCCAGGGTTGTGGTAGCCACTGATGATGAGAGAATTAAGCAGGCGGTTGAATTATTTGGAGGCGAGGTGGTGATGACTAAGTCGGATCATGCCTCTGGTACGGACCGTTTAGCAGAAGCCGCAGAACTTTTGGGTATATCCGAAACAGATGTGGTGGTCAATATACAGGGTGATCAACCGTTATTGCCTTTTGAGGTGGTTGAACAGGTTGCTAGCCCTCTGCTCGAAGATCCCGCTCTTCACATGTCCACCCTCATTTACAAGATTATCCGACCGGAAGAGATTCATGATCCTAACCATGTTAAAACGGTCTTTGATTGTCATGGCAATGCGCTTTATTTTTCCAGAGCGCCCATCCCCTTTCAACGTAATCCCGAAGAGCCTGAAAAACCAACTTACTTTAAGCATTTAGGGTTTTATGCTTATCGTAAAGGCTTTCTACTTACCTTTGTGGGGCTACCGGAGGGGGAGTGGGAACGGTTTGAAAAGTTGGAACAGTTGCGTGCTTTGGAGTATGGATATACCATTCGAGTAGTATTAACTGAACATGATTCCATTGAAGTTGACACCCTGGAGGATGCCAAACGGGTGGAAGAGATGTTGCGTAATCAAGAGTAACTGTAAGATTATTAAAAATATATTATATAGAAGGGTGATGAAATGGAGAAGAAAATTACGATTATTGGGGCGGGTAATGTAGGCGCCTCAGCTGCTCATTGGGCTTTGGCTCGTAAATTGGGTAATATTGTTTTAATGGATGTTGTTGAGGGAGTTCCCCAGGGTAAAGCATTGGATCTTCTGCAGTGCGGGCCGCTAGACGGTTTTGCTGGACAGATGACTGGGACCAATGATTTTGCCGACACAGCAGGCTCCGATGTGGTTATTATTGCTGCAGGACTTGCACGGAAACCAGGGATGTCCCGCGATGATTTGTTGGCTAAAAACGTTGCAATCGTAAAATCATGTGCTGAACAAGCGGTGAAATACTCCCCTGATTGTTTCATGATTGTGGTTACTAACCCTATTGACGCCATGGTTTATACCGCTTTTAAAGCAACAGGTCTTGATAAAAAGCGCATTATCGGGATGGCCGGCGTTCTTGATTCCGCCCGTTATCGTACTTTCCTCGCAGAGGCTTTGGGTGTGGCCCCTCAAGATGTTTCCGCTCCGGTTATGGGGATTCATGGTGACAATATGCTTCCCCTGGTGCGACTTGCCAATGTGGGTGGGGTCCCTGTCACCGAGCTGCTGTCTGAGGAAAAAATCAAAGAGATTGTCCATCGTACTCAAACCGGTGGTATCG
>JAOTSI010000330.1 GCA_029865005.1 Desulfobulbaceae bacterium | reverse complement strand
ATTTGCCCGAGCAATCACCAGGGGGGCTCCCATCTGACGTAGCAGGGCGGTGCAGATGATGGAAGCTTCCCTTGAGTCATCGCCGATGGCGCAGACCACTGAGTCCCTTTTTCCCGGCTCAAGCCTGGCCAGCTCCGCCTCATCTGTGGCATCCAGAACGATTGCTTCGGTGACAAAGGCTGAAGCCTCGTCCACCAGATTTCTTTTGACATCCACGGCCAAAACTTCAGCACCTTTTTCCGATAGGGTGCGGGCCAGAGCCATCCCGAACTGCCCGAGTCCGATAATGAGTATTTGCTGGGTCATATATGGTAACTCCTTTATGTTAAGGGTATTTTTGCATCTAAACAGCGTGAGGCAGATGGGGTTTGGCCGTTGCTCAACAGCATAAATAGGGTCATGGGGCCGATACGACCGGCAAACATAGCGAGCATAATTATGATTTTGCCGATTTCATCAAGTTTTGGGGTTGCGCCAATGGTCAGTCCAGCGGTGCCTAGGGCAGAAGTGGCCTCAAAGACGAGGTCGCGGGCCGAAATTTGCTGGGTTGTTTCCAGCATTAATATGATGATGAACCACACTACTCCACCCGCTGCGATAATGGTGATGGCCCGTTTAATTGTGGCGGATCGAATTTTTCTGTTACTAACGATCACGTCTCCCCGGTTGCGTATATCCGCCCAAAAGGTGAGAGCCAATATGCCGATGGTGGTGGTCTTGATACCGCCCGCAGTGCCCCCAGGGCTTCCTCCTATAAACATCAAACATAACATGATCAGTAGGGTAGGATTGGCAATGGTGGACAGATTAACCGAGTTGAAGCCAGCGGTTCGCAGGGTAACGGATTGAAACCAGCCATTGTGGAGTTTGTCCATGATTGATAAGCCCTTTAAAATCCCATTCCATTCAAAGGCTAGGATAAAGCAAGTGCCGGAGACTAAAAGTACGATGCTTGTGAGCAGGGCGATGCGGGCCGACTCCGGGATTGGTTTTCTTTGTAATAATTTAGGGATGATCAGGCTAGTGGCCGGAGCCATCCCGCCGAGAATGATCAAGATAGCTGTAATATGCAGGATAGTTGCATTGCTTTGGTAGGGGATCAGACTCTCGCTTTGTAAGGCGAAACCAGCGTTACAGAAGGCTGAGATGGCGGTGAATAATCCGCGCCATGCCGCCTGTCCTATCCCATCACCAGTTGCATGGAATAAAGCAGCTAGGATAATTGCCCCGATTGTTTCGACTATCAAGGTAAATATTAGGATGTCTACAAGGGAGGCAATCAGATCGTTATGATCGGTATCGGTCATGGACCCCAGAAGTCGCTCGTGCTGAAGGCTTAGGCGACGCCCCATGGCATGCAGAGCGACGGTAGCGATACTCATAATTCCCAAACCTCCCAGTTGAATGAGCAGAAGGATGAAAAATTGGCCGTTAGTGGAAAAATCAACTGAGGTGTCAAGGGTGATGAGTCCGGTGACGCAAACTGCGCTCACTGCAGTAAAGGCGGCGTCCACCAGGCTGATTGAGCCGCTGGTTGCAGCACCAGGAGTGATGAGCAGTAGGGTGCCCAATAGGCAGAGTCCTAAAAAACTGCTCAGGAGGATGCGAGCTGGGTGGTCGAGCAGGACTTCCCACCATTGTTCACGTCGTTGGGGTATGGTTTTATTATGAGGAAGCAGTAGGAAGGTTAGCAAGCTGATGGTTAGAATTACTTCCAGACTATGACCCATAATAGTGGAAATAAGGGGAGGTCCTATAAATAATAGTGCGGCACAATAGAGAATTAGTCGATGGGTTCCCCGTTCTTGAAACCAGTGGATAAATAATATTTGGGCGATAAGGGATGCGGTAACAAGAATTATGGAGGAAAAAACAGTGTTGGATTCCGTCAAAATCATGGAGCACCCAACCATAAGAGGGATTGCTAAACATGCCCATCGAGCTCGTTGTCGACAACGTTCCAGATGGTTGCTTGTTGAGCCTGTGGTAGGGCGAATTTGAAAGTCAAAAAGGGTGAATCCGATGGTGATAAGCGCTATGACTCCCAGTAGAGCGGCAGCAGGATGATGGATAAAATAGGGTAGTAGTGTGGCGAAACATCCAAAGGATGCTGCAAAGGCCAAGCTCTTGCTCAGTTTGGGACGTCGAAACAGGGTGAGTCCGCAGGCAAAACAGCAAATAGTCGCCGCGAAGGCTATTACTAGTCGCCATGGGTTGGGGATGTTGCCTGTTGTGGCCACCAGGGTGAAAAGAAAGGGCAGGGGGGAGATGGTCATTAATGCCCCTTCTGCTCCGACCTGCGAAAGGGATGATCGTTTGATCTTTACGATTTTCACGGCTTGCGAACCACTGTGCTTTTAAAGAAATTCATTTGTTATATCCTATATTTTTGAATATTTATTGTAATCCCGGAGGAAGATGGCCTTGCGGGAGTAACAGGGGGGAAATATTACAGGAATTTTGGGTTTCAACCAACCATTATTTTAGGAAAATATTTTTGTTTCACTAAGCGTTAAATATGGCAGGGAGTTGTAGGGGGCAATGTTGTTTACTTAAGCTTTACATAGGAGTCTCTCGGTTCTGTCGGGCACCCACAGGGGACATAGTCGTCAGGCTAAGGGCCAAATCCAGCCGATTTTCCATGGTTATTGATACATGGCCTCCTGCTTAAAGGGGAATACTACCAAAAGTAGCAATACCACAAGCAGCTCCATAGCATATTAATGGTGCGTAAAACACACCCGACCACCGCTGCTTCAAGGGGGATCTAGGGATAGCAATTGAACTAGAAGACAAACTCTATCATTATCACTCAAACAATTGTTTCCAGCTGGGTAGGGTGCATTTTATGCACCGTTTTCGAACCTTATGGATAAACGAAAATGAGTGATAGTGTCGCGTACGGGGCGGGTCGGGCTATTTATTGTGCATAGGGACGACCTATGTGATCATCCTATCCTGTAGTGTATGGTTGCAGGTCATTGTCAGATGTAAATAATATTTTCTTTGACATATTTCTAACACAGTTGAATACTGAAGTTTAAATGAGAGTAAAATAAATTAATTTTAATGGCTAATCTGTAAGTGTTTACCATGCTGATGTTATAGAACTTTTCTTTACAACCCGGTGAGCGGTTACGCTAACTTGAATGATTGGTTATTTTTCCACCAAGTTATAGATTGTACTTGTCTACCACTAAGGCAAGAGAGAAGTCATTTATCTTTATAAATTATTATTAGAATTGTCACTGTATATATAAGGAAACAAATTAGTTATGAACGGAACACGATTCGTAGTGGCTGGAAGCTTTATTGACGGCAGCGGCGGCGATATACGCAGGAATGTATTTTTGGAAGTGAAGAATGGTATTATTGTTGCCATTGGTTCTGCAGAAGACTTACCCCGTAACGAGGGAGCTGTGATAGACGATTTTTCACATTGTATCATTTTGCCAGCCCTGGTTGACTGCAGTGTCTCCCTGTCTCGATCGCCTTCTGTTGACATGGGGATGCGGCTATTTATGGAAGAGGGCGGTGGTGCAAGAAAGGTAACCATGTTGGAGCAGCATATCAGCTATTGTCATGCACACGGAGTGCAGGGGGTGGTTGAAAACGATGACATAACCGACTTGCTGGACCGTTATCACGATGGAATGACGCAAGGGAGCATGATTGATATCCGAGTACCAGTTCTTTCTTGTTTGAGCGAGCAGGATTGTATTGCTGTTAACTCGCCACGGGGTGATTATCTCAAGATTGGTTATTCCTGCAATATTGAAGATGAGCAAGGCCCGTCTCTCCAGCTTAATCAAGAGGCTCTCCATCGTGTTTTGCAGCAAAAAGGTGGAAGAAAGGCGGTGGTGGTGGCTAATGGCGCGCAAAAGGTGAAGGAGGCCATTGAAGCAGGGTGTGATGCCATTGAGCAGGGATATGCTATGGGAGAGGATAATCTTCGGAAAATGGTAGAGAAGGGTGTGTTGTGGATTCCCAGTGTCCTGCGGGCTAAGAATGGCTTGGATGGTGCGAGTACCGGCGGAGATGTGTGTTGTCGTTTTTCACAACGCTATGTGGCACCGGGGAAGCCGAATCCAGGGGCGGAGGCTTTCTGGAAAAAGATGCTGGCCGAGCAATTAAAGCAGCTTCGTTTGGCCAGAAAATTGGGGGTGACAACAGCAGTGGGAACAGGAGCCGGTAGTATTGGGATACTCCATGGTGAGTCCATGGTCGAGGAGATGAAATTATTCATCAAGGCTGGCTATTCATTGGAGGAGGCTCTTCGATGCGGTTCTGAAAATGGAGCAGAATTTTTTGGCATGGAGAGGCTGGGAGCTCTTACTGTCGGACGGAAAGCAACATTCCTGATCACCAGGGGCTCGGTGAAACAGTTGCCAAGAAAACTCTCTTACCTGGAAGGCATTTATGTTGATGGTGTACCCAGTGCTCTATATTGTAAAAACCCTGTAAAGAAAGTGTGATAGTCGCGATTGGCACCGCCTGGATAGGATAAAGGGGTAATGGGATTTTTGAATTTAGTATCATGTCGGGATTTATAATAATAAAATTCAGATAACATATTGATAATATTGTGATATGTTATGAAAGATATTGTGCTGGATTATAAGGGTTGCTGAAAAAATATCCCGAAATCATAGAAGATTTCGGGATATTAAAAAAGCTTACTTGGTTGAAGTTCTAGCAGTTGAGCTCTACAGTGTTAAGGGTCAGATAATAGTAGTAATGTTCCGATCTTTTGAGGGGAAATCCGCTGTTATCCAAGCTATGCAGAGCGATTTTTGCAGGGTCCATCTTGTTTCTATATCTTTATTTTTTTCCGTTTATGATGGCGGGCAAAAACATACCCCAGGAAACCGGCTTACGCTCAACGGTTAGATCTACCAACCTGGTGGCATCTTGGGTGGCGTCTATGTCGTTGGAGAAGGTGATAGTGTCGGTGTAATTCCCGAATAGCAATTTTTCGGCTTCAGTATTTAAGGTAAGCGTTACGGTTGTGGAGTCGTAGCCGGGAATAGAGTCGCTGATTGTCGAGAGGTCCAACCAGGCTGCGTTCTTTGTAACGCTGAAGTCTAAGGTCGCACCACCGAAATTAGAGAGGGTATAAGTTTTAGATGCCGGGCTAAAAGGCCCCGAACTTATACCTGTAGCGATAAAGTCATCTATAGGGCTTACCACTAGGACTCCGTAGGGTAGTTCGACATACAAGGTCACTGCT
>JAOTSI010000329.1 GCA_029865005.1 Desulfobulbaceae bacterium | reverse complement strand
GAACTTTTATTTGCACCCCGGTGAACGGTTAATAGACCTTATTCTTTTGCTCTTCAGGCCACAAAATCCACTACGTAGCGCTGCTATGTTGGAGGTTTAGTTCTGTCGTGGTGAATGATTCCGATTTGCGGTTGGGCACGATAATTACGGAATGTATTTATTTTGTGTACCTTGTTGATACTTAAGAGTCCAACATTATATCTGTTTCCATAATTTATTCGTTTTGCGAATAATCTTTTTTTGTATTAAGGGCTGATGTTTGTTTATGTTTTTTTAATATGTAATCTATATCATTTATAAGTTGATCTAGTTCGTAGGGCTTTTTGATGATTTTTGCTATGCGATATTTTTTTGCTTCTGCTTCACAAGCGTTATCTGCCCAACCAGTTATAAGGATAATAGGTATGTTTTTACGAAGGTCTGCAATTCGTCGTGCCAAATCAAGTCCGGTTAAGTTCGGCATTCTGTGGTCGGTAATTACTAGATCAAATTCGTTAGGAGTATCGTGAAATTTTTTTAATGCTTCAAGAGGGTTGGTGTAGGCTGATACGTTGTACTGGGCATCGGTAAGGGATGCTTTAGTATTGAGAATGGTAAGTCTTTCATCATCAACAAACAGGATGTGTCCACGCTTTCCGGGCGTGGTGTGGTTTTCAGGAGGGGAATTTGCGGTGGTTTGACGGGATGGATAAGTGTCGTTGAACGGAAGGAATAAATTGAAAGTTGTGCCTTTTTCAGGGCTACTATCCACTTTGATTATACCCTTATGAGATTGAATTATATTGTGTACAATTGCAAGCCCTAACCCCACACCTTTACCAAATTCTTGGGTTGTGAAATATGGCTCAAACATCTTTTCTTTTATCTCCGGTGAAATACCGCTCCCTGTGTCACTGATACTTAATTTTAAAAAATTATCTTTGGTTTTTCCTGGACTAGATGTTGGTAGATCCAGGCTGATACTCTCACTTTTAAGCTCAATGGTAATCGTCCCACCATGCTTTTTAAGGGCCTGGTGGGAATTGGTTATAATATTTGTTATTGCTTGCTGAATTTGTATTGGATTACAAAGTATTTTTTTACAATCAGGGGAGATATTGGAGTGAATTGCAATGTTGGAAGGGAGTGACGTTTTATTGTTTTTTATGATTTCTTTAAGGAGGGGTTGTAGGGCAAATAACTTTTTTTTACTATTAGGTAGTCTGCTGAATGATAAGAGTTGTTTTACGAGTTCGGCAGCTCGCCTGGCCGAACTTGATATTCCTTCAATCTTATGGCCAAGTACGCTGTCACCTTGAGAGAGTTTTTTGGCTTGGTAGGCGTATCCTAATATTATGTTGAGGATATTGTTAAAGTCATGAGCTACACCAGCAGCAAGTGTCCCTATGGCCTCCATTTTTTGTGACTGTCTAAGTTCATTATCTACCTTTATCCGATCTGTTATATCAATAGCCATTTCATAGCGAACTATCCGTCCATCAGGCCAGTTAATAGCTTTATCCATGCAGCGAAAGGTACGATTAAGTATTGGATTTTTAAATGTCCAGTAATATGTCTGCCCTTTGTTTTGGCCAAGTATGTATTTATTGGTGCAAAATGAACAGGGAATATCTAAATTTTGAAATGACTTGTAACATTTTTTACCTATAACATTGCCGAGATGCTTTTTTACTTTATGATTAATATATAATATCTCGTAGGTATTAGGATCGCAGACGTAAATAGCTTCATCTATGCTGTCAAAAATTGAAAGTAATTGATTATGTTCTTCTTTGAGTAATTGTTCGGTATTAATTCGGGCTGTAATTTCTGTTTGAAGTACATTGTTGATCTTGGCTAGCTCATTGGCAGTGCATTTATTTGTTTCCAGATTATGTTTAAAGTATCCGGGGTTGGATTCTTGTTGAGATTGTATTTTTTCTATAGGGTCATGTTCAACGAGAATAACGTATTGTTTTTTATTAATGCTGTCATTTATAGCGTAGCATGTTCGATTGACCAGGTATGTTTTAATAGGGAATCCTGATTCTTTGTTCTTTAGTTCAATTGGTGGAAGATGAACTGTCTCGCCAGATAAGGCTTGTTTAAATATTTTAGAACAATCTGAGGAGAGGGTTTGTTCGTTTTGGAAAAAATTTAATCGTCCTACCGTGTCTTCGCCTTTAAGGCTCCAACGTTCTTCCCATTTTTTATTAGCAGCAATTTGGATACCATTAGGGTCATAAACTTGAACTGAAATAGGTAAAAGATCAATAAGGAGGATAAGGGTTGCTGTATCTATTTTTGATATATTCTCAATTCGATCAGTAATCGATTGTTGGGATTGTAAATTGTTAAATGGGGTAGCTTGCATGACGAGAACCTGTATGGGGTCTACTTTATTGTAGTAATATGGTGTTAATAGTGATGATATATAATATACGCATTATGTATTATCATATTTTGCTGCTACATAATGTTAATGTTATAATTGTTATGAGGGAAATGCAATAACGTTTTTTTTGGAACAAGTTGCTTGCAGCGGAGGCGTTATGTTAGTTATCTACTTTTATGTCAATATATATTAAATGAGATTTATGTAAAAAAATATTATGTAAAAACTCATTGTTACATGCATGGCGTGTTGTTTTGCCTAATTGTATAATATTAAATATGTAATGTGTATTAAATGTAATGAAGACACAAGAAGGTGAATCACTTTTTGATCTATCTCGTCGTAAATTTCTTGCCCAAAATGGTCCTCTTGCCGACCGGATGCGCCCTAGAAATCTTGATGATTTTGTTGGACAGGAACGAATTGTTGGACCTGGTAGGTTATTGCGAAGAGCCATTGGGGCAGATCAACTCTCCAGCCTTATTTTTTACGGTCCTCCGGGTAGTGGTAAGACTACTTTGGCTCGTATTATTGCCAACACCACAAAAGCTAATTTTATAACTTTAAATGCAGTGCTGAGCGGTGTTAAGGATATAAGAAATGCTATCGATAGGGCCAAAGACGGTTTAGGTGGTTATAATACCAGGACCATACTTTTTATTGATGAGGTTCATAGGTTTAATAAGGTCCAACAGGATGCGTTGCTTCCCCATGTGGAAAACGGGACGGTAATTTTTATTGGTGCCACTACGGAAAACCCTTATTTCGAGGTTAATAAGGCGCTACTTTCCCGTTCCCGAATATTTGAACTCGCTTGTCTGACTGATGATGATTTGCTCCGGGTAGCTGACCAGGCCCTTAAGGATCCTGAGCGGGGTTATGGGGGGCAAATAATTTTGCCACAAGAAGGGGCCTTGGAACATTTGGTTGAAATGGCCAATGGTGATGCTCGGGCTTTGCTCAATGCCTTGGAACTTGCGGTTCAAACCACCGAGCCGGATGATGAAGGACGAATTATCATAGATCGGCAGGTGGCAGAGGAATCAATCCAAAAAAAGGCCGTACTCTACGATAAGGATGGGGATGCCCATTACGATGTCATATCCGCTTTTATTAAATCGGTGCGTGGTTCCGATCCAGACGCTGCGCTTTATTGGCTGGCTAAGATGGTTTATGCTGGTGAAGATCCTAGATTTATCTTTAGAAGGATGTTGATTCTTGCTTCTGAGGATGTGGGAATGGCTGACCCTCATGCTTTGCAAGTGGTGATGAGTGCGGCCCAAACTTTTGATTATGTGGGTCTGCCGGAAGGTCGATTTGCCTTGGCACATGCCTGTGTGTATCTGGCAACGGCACCGAAGAGTAACTCCTTATTTGCCTTTTTTTCCGCCTTGGAAAGTGTTGCTAAAGAAAAAGATGGGGAGGTGCCAAATCATCTTAAAGACGCAGCCAGAGATGGTGATGATTTAGGGCATGGTAAAAATTATCTCTATCCTCACGCCTATCGCGACCATTGGGTGGCTCAGCAATACCTACCATCAACATTGCAAGGGCGAACTTTTTATCAGCCAAGTAGCATCGGCTATGAAAAAGATATTAAAGATCAGGTGGACAGAAAGAGGGAAGAACAGCTGGCCTCCTTTTTGGAACAGCGAAACGCAGTAGTCAATGAACAAAACGATCAATTCTTTGCAGACCACCTTCGCGTGCCAACCCGTACCCGGAATCAATGGCTTAAAAGAACTTTAGAGAATTCCGGCAAGAGGTTGGGAGAGATTCGGGATGTTATGTTTCGTTTGTCTGGTTGTCAAAATGATAGTTTGATTTTGGTGCTTGATGATTCAACGGGCTTGTTAACCTGGGAGGGCTTACGGCGTGCACCACTGGGGGGAGTCTATTCTTTATTGGGTGATCAGGAGGCCGCACGAATATTGGAAGCCCAAGCGCAGAATCTTGATGTTTTGGAGCGTCCTCATATCATGGCTGGTGGCCTTGCAAACCTTGCCGAACTTGCTGCTCATGAGAAAGGACTTGCCTTTGATTTATTGCTTGCCAGAGGGATGAGGGCAGAAATCGAAACTGATAATGATTATTTATCCACTGTGGCCCAATATATTTCTTCCAAGGGTAGGGTGGTGTTTGCAGAAGTGTTGCCCAGGTGGAATCAGAGGCTTTATGAACTTATTCCAAGGGAATCCCTTGAGCATGACATTTTGCAGGTGTTGACCGATGCAGAGGAAGCTATTTATCAGGAATCGGCTATGGACTGGTGTGAGGAAGAGTATTTGGAAAAGCTCTATAGTTGTCCTGCGTTAGGGTCATTAGAGTTTGTTCGTGAAACAACAAGTAGTGAAATCTATATTAGCCGCAATGATGTAGAAAATTGGTTCACCTCCCGTGGGAAGGGGCAAAAGAAATCATATAGTCAACATCTGGCTCAGCAGATGAGTGAACATGATATCGGTTTGGTAAAAAAAGCATTTATTACCCATCTGGCAGACAGGGTTTTTAAATGGTCCGGGATGATCGCCTATATTCTGTTCACCCGGAAGAGGTAATATGTAGGAAAGTGAGTAGGCGTTCACTTGTACCACGTCTGCGAGTTATCGGAACGGATTTATAAAGGATTAACTATAGATCACTGGCCTGTTTGCATACATCCGCAGCACTGGTAAACGGTCTTACTAGAACGATGTTGAGGAAATTTTCTTTTTAATCCGGTGAACGGTCACAAAAGTGATAAATGGTTTGGTGATAAGTTGTAAGCCTACGAATTGCTATTATTTTTTTGTTTTTGTACGATAATTAAACAGGGTATAATGATTAAAACTCCGATGAGGGTTGATGGTGGTGGAAGTGGGTGTCCGGCCATAAATTCTAGA
>JAOTSI010000328.1 GCA_029865005.1 Desulfobulbaceae bacterium | reverse complement strand
GGATCGGTTACTTATGGTGAATCGACATTTTGAGGAAATTGCAAAAAGAGAGGGTTTTTATTCTGATAAATTAATGGGGAAAGTAGCCAGCAGTGGAACGGTGCTGGGGCATGACGAGATTCCTGAAAAATGGAAGGCTATTTTTCAAACTGCCCAAGATATTTCCCCTGAGGATCATATTAGGATGCAGGGTGCATTGCAGCAAAACGGGGTTGATAGTTCCATTAGTAAGACTATTAACCTCCCCTCGGAAGCTACTAAGGATGATGTTCGGTTTTCCTATGAGCTTGGTCATGAGCTTGGCTGTAAAGGGTTAACCGTTTATCGTGATGGATCTAGAGATTCTCAGGTTCTCAATTCCATGCAGGAGAAAACTACTGAAACGGCAATGGTTTCAACCCAGGGGACATTTGCTAAAAAAGAATTGCCGGATGTGCTAAGCGCCAAGCGGTATCGTTTAAAGGATGCCAATGGTAATACCATTTATCTCATAGTTTGTTTTGATGATAACGAGAGCCCGATGGAAGTGTTTGCTAAATTTCCTTTTGATAACAGAGTTGATTTAAAAGATAAGTCAACCATGTGGACAACTACCTGTCGTCTGGTTTCCCTAGCTCTACGTTATCAAATCCCTATGGATGAGGTGATAAAGCAATTGGATCGGTCCAGTGGGCATATGCTTGATTTACCTGCTCAACTTGGTAAATTGTTAAAATCATTTATGGCGGGAACTCAGCATGGGTTTAAATCAGTCTGTCCTGAGTGCGAGGGTAAACTTGTTTTTGAAGAAGGTTGTGAAATCTGTCATGATTGTGGTTATAGTAAATGTTCATAATTTGGACATGATGATGGATAATAATGGAGGTGGGAGTTGAGCAGAATAAAAATAGGAAGAAATGATCTTTGTCCTTGCGGAAGCGGTAGAAAACTTAAGTATTGCTGTCTTTCCAAGTTGGATAGAACTCCTGCTGATACTTCTAGGCAACAAAGGTCAGTATCTTTACTGGAGGCTGCTGATGTTATACGACAATGTGCGACTGAGCGTTGCTCGCGGATAATTGTACTGGGAGTATTTGTCTTGTGTGCTGATAAAAAAGGTAATGCTTGGCTATTTGAAGTGACTGGAAGTGATGCTGTTTGCTTGGTTAAGGCCGGTGAAGTACAAAAAGTACTGATCGATGAAAATGTTAAAACTATAGAAATAGATTATCAATATAGTTTTTTAGAGCAGGATGGACTACTTGTTTTAAATGCTTATGAAAATAAGGGTCAGGTAATTTTTCATAAGCAAAAAAGTAGCGAACTGTTAGAGCTCTTTGAGCAGGTTCGGAAAAAATGTACCCCTGAACTTCTTGCTAGTCTTCATGTGGACCAGTAAGAATGGATTTTTTGTAAGCGTTCACCGGTACTACGCCTGCGCGCGATCAGACCGGATTCACATAGGATTAACTATAGCTCACCGGCCTGCTTGCATACATGCGCAGCACTGGTAAACGCTTAACAGCCCGATGTTATGGAACTCTTTTTTACAACCCGGTGAACGGTTAAGTTTTTTTTTAGAAAGTTAAGTTTTATTCTGAATTGTTGGGTGTATATTATCGTAAGTGGTCACTGGTGCCTCATCTTTAAGGTGGTGCTCCTTGCCCGCAAGAAGGTCTTTCCCGAGCAGCAGTAATTGCATAAGCCTTAGGCACCTGTGACTAGGTACATATATTCTTGTTTGGAAAACTGATTAAAGAAAGACTCATGTTTCGGGTGATGAATCCTGCATGAGTTTTTTTTGTTCATGTTACCTAATAGGCTTTGGACCGCAAAAAAATAATTAATGTCCTAAAATTGTCATGAATTTTTGGTTCCTTGTTTGTCAAGGCAGCAGTCGTATAGTATTATAAAGTAATTATTGTCTTGATAAACAAGAGGGCTAAAAAGACAAGTAGGGTAGGATAAATTTTTTATCGAGGTCCTTAGGCTTATAGATGACTAATTGTCAAATTTTTAACAATATTTTATTATGTTTTTTGATCAACGGATCACACGATTAATCCCATTATCTGTTATTATGGCGGGTATCTTTTTGATATCCCATCAGCCTGGCGATTCCATTACGCTGCCCAAGTTTTGGCAAGCTGATAAAATTCTACATTCTTTTGCTTACGGTGGATTAGGTTTAGCAGCGATGTTGTCTTTGTCTCCGGAAATGCGGCGGACGCGCTATGTCGTTTCGGCAATTACGGTGGTAGTTTTTTGTATGGCCTACGGTATAAGTGATGAGTTTCATCAATCCTTTATACCTGGACGTGTGGCTGGATTTCTTGACGTGGTAGCGGATACTGTTGGAGGCATTGGCGCTGTTCTTTGTTGGTATTTAGTTATTGAACGAAATGGTAAGAATCGCACGCTGACCAGTAAGTAGTCTCCGGTTCCATAGCTTGTAGGATTTTTCAAAAAGGTACCAGCTATTACAAAGTAAAGGTCGTTTCTTGAATCTGACTATAAATATCTTTGCTGAAATTAGATTATGATTGCGAGAAACTAGGTGTTTTCTGAATGATTATGCAGCTTAATTATTTGTTATGGTTTTGTAGTGTTAAGATTCAGAATAAATACTCCTAAAAGGGGTGTTAAGGCTCGGTTTGCTCCCTTTGGAGGGGCTGGCTGGACGTTAATTGCGTTATTCAGAGATCACCTTATAGTGAAAAGAGGCAAGGAACACAAAATAAATAAATTCTATAATTATCATGTCTTGAATTGAGGTCTGATTTATTCGCTCTGATTGAGCAGATCCGCGAGGGTAGCAGCGTAAGTGAGTGGTCACAGGCACTTCAGGTTCATGCGGTATCCCCATGCTTGCATGGATTGGCTATGGCGAGCAGCGCTACGTCGAGGGTTTTGCTTCTGTGAATCGAGGAGCTGAAAAATACGACCTGAAGGCGGATGCGAGACTAGAAAGTTATTTATTTTGCGATCCCAAGTGGTCACTGGGTGTTGATTTTCAAGTTAAACGGTATTGAGCAAGTATAAGCATGCTTCCTAAAATACTTATAACTTTTCCAGGTGATCATTACGTTTTTATTTCAAGACCCCATGCCAATTATAAAGTTTGAAAATCTTATAAATACTTATGCGGTTGTGCTTAACTGGTAGAAATACTAATATGTGGGCAAGATGATAAAAAATTGTAGATATATTCATTATCATTTAAATGAAAACAAGGATTTAAGCTGATAGCCTAAATCCTTGGAGTATCTGGTGCGCCAGGCAGGATTCGAACCTGCGACCTACGGCTTAGAAGGCCGTTGCTCTATCCAGCTGAGCTACTAGCGCTTTAATATAAAGTCAGCCAAATTTTTTAACCTGAATGAACGGATAAATCAAGGCTCTTTTTTTTTATTTCCTTTGGTTCTGGATCTCAGTATGGTCCCATACTGTACAACATGCCGAATCTTTGACTGTTATCCCTTTATGGGCTAATTCTTCACGTACTTGGTCAGCTTCTTGCCAGTTTTTGCACTCTCTGGCTTTCTCACGTTGGCGAATAAGGCAACCTAGCTTCGGGTCAAGGGAGCATTTTTTTAGGTTCATTATTCCGAATACACAATTTATTTTATTCAGAATTTCCATAATGCTTTGTTGCTGCTCTTTATCGAGCCCACCGTGTTGGAGTATGGGGTTTGTTTTTTTAATAAAATTAAAAAGAGTTCCCATGGCTTTGGAGATATTAAGATCATCGTCCATGGCGTTGAAAAAATCTTTTTCCAAGGTTGTGCAATAGGTGGCAATTTCAGGATGCGGTAAGCCGGTGGGCCAGCAAAGCACTTTGCGGGTAAATTCATCAATCCGTTTTAAAGCAGTTCGTACCGAGAGTAACCGTTTTTGTGAGTAGTTAAGTGGTTTTCGATAGTGAACCCAAAGAAGCATAAGACGTAATTCTCTGCCAGTAAAACCCTGCTCTAGAAGTTCGTCCAGGGTAACAACATTACCTGCGTCCTCAGACATCTTTTTACCGTTATTGAGTAGGAGGCCGGAGTGTAACCAGTATTTTGCCAAAGGTTTTCCGGTTAGGGCTTCGGCAATCGCGATTTCGTTTTCATGATGGGGAAACATTAAATCTTGGCTGGCTGTGTGAATATCTATGGTTTCTCCGAGGTAGCGAGTAGACATGGCCGAACATTCAATATGCCAACCAGGTCGAACGTTACCCCAGTCTGTCTCAAAAAAAATACCTTTTTTCAGTTCATTAAGGGTTGATCTTTTGAGTAGGGTAAAATCTCTGGGGTTGTCTTTGTCGTAATTATCCAGATCCACGGTTTTGCCGATTTGTATTTTGCTGAGATCTATGCCGGAAAGTTTTCCGTAAGCGGGGAACTTGGAGATGTTAAAGTATATAGAACCATGTTTTTCATAGGCATATCCTTTGTGGATTAATTCATGGGATATGTCTATCATGTCCGATACATGTTCTGATGCCTTGGGGTAACCTTTGGCCTCTTTAATATCCAGTATTTTGAAGGCATGCTTAAACTGTTTAATGTGTTTTTCGGTGAAATCTCCCAGCGACATACCAGCCTTTTCAGATTCTTCGATGGTGTTGTCGTCAATGTCTGTGAAATTCATATATAAATCAACGGTCATTTGTTTTGATTCAAGGTGTCTCCGAATGAGGTCGGCGACAATAAATCGTCGGCAGTGTGCGAGGGTGGGGGGCTTGTATGCAGTAGGACCGCATGCGTAGAGGGTAACACGCTCTTTGTTGATCGGTTTAAAATTTTGCTTTTTCCGTGACAGGGTATTGTAAAATCTTAACGGTTTTTCTTTGGATTCTTTTTTAGCCGGACCTTTAAATAGAGTGGTACTGAGGTAACGTTCACCACCGTCTGGTAAAATAACAACAATATACCCTGTGCCTATCTCTTTGGCTCTTTCCAGTGCGGCGAACATGGCAGCTCCAGAGCTCATTCCCACAAGAATACCTTCTTTTTCGGCTAGTAGCCGAGATGTGTCGAAGGCGTCTTTATCATGGACGTTGACAATTTTGTGGGGAAGCTTTTTGTCAAATATTCCCGGCTTGTAGGATTCCTTCATATTTTTAAGGCCTTGGATTTTATGGCCGTAGAACGGTTCCATGGCAATAACCCGTACATGTGGATGATGTTCCCGGAAATATTTGCTTAGTCCCATGGCAGTACCCGAGGTGCCGAGGGTGGAGATAACATCGGTAACTTTTCCTTCGGTTTGTCGCCAAATTTCAGGGCCGGTGTTTTTGTAATGAGCTTGCCA
>JAOTSI010000045.1 GCA_029865005.1 Desulfobulbaceae bacterium | reverse complement strand
TTTTAGGAAAAAATTGTAGAAAGCTATGATAAGGAATGGCGTGGAGCAGGGAGGTAACTCATTGATAATAAAGAGGCCAACTGGCATTTGTTTTCATAGCAAATTCCCTTTCGTACTGGACTTCAATGATAATTATCTCATCTTGGTCATTTCTAACTTTTAGGTCAACTCTGTTGAACTTGTCGAAACGATCTTCCTGATTGGATTCACTCTCCAATATCTCAATAATAGTTATATTTTCTTTGAGTAATTCACTTAAAAAACCTTCCAGTATTGCAAAATTTACTTTGCTACGGAGGAGTTTTTTTAGCGCCCAGTCGAAACTAATTAATCTTCTTGAAGGCATAGTTTTACTCATTGTTAGAAGATGCTTATGGGTAAGAAACGCAGCAAAAATGAATGGAGCAAAGATGACGCCGAATGCATTTTTTCTGCGTTCCTATATGCTCAAACCACACAACTATTGCGTATTAACAGATACCGAGTTCATATTCAATGAACACGGTTATGGTATATAAAAAATAATATAACTTCAAGGTCATGTGACATATCATTAGATCGTTTCGTTATGGGCCGTGATAAATAATATAGGTTCCAAAATAGTATAGCCCTTAAGCTGTGACTTGAGAAGATAACTGCTTTCACCCCCATCCTGTCCTTCCCCCGTCAAGGGGGAAGAGACCTAGGGAGCCGGTTATGAGTTATCAAAATTCCCTAAGTAACAATATCTTGGTTACAGGTAGTTTAGATTGATGAAGTTGCCTTTGTTCGCAATTGCCTTCTATGCAGGTGTGGGCAACCCCTAACCGTCAGATAAACTCGGATAATATGATGGTATTGCATTATAAATCAAACTGGTGACCGATCTCGGACTGTAGGGGCACCCCTTGTGGGTGCCCGCTGAGCTAATTGAAAGAATAGAAAATTATTATTTTTACATTAACTGTTAGCAATAAATGAATGCTTGCAGTTTAGGGTGATTAAGACGGGTACCCACAGGGGGATGCCCTTACAGTCCGTGATATAGGCTACAAGCATATTTTACAATGCAATAATACAACGGAGGTTATCCGTCTTAGCCTGTCGGCTATGGCAATAGCCTTTTTATGCGGGGTAGGAAGCGATAGTGTGAAGATGGGGCCTGGTGGAGGGTTTCCATGATCATAAAGAGCATAATGGTGGCAAATCGTGGGACTTTTTAACTGACAAATCATACAATTTTGACAATAATGGCTCCAGCTAACGGTCATGAGTTTTCTTCCAAGTGATTATGTTAGTAATGTGGATGAAAAAAAATAATCTATTTTATTTCAGCGAGTTTTTTGCACGCAACCAGCGAGCTAGCTGCATCATTACTGTCTCAAAACTAGTAATGACAGATCATAACAGATCAACACTGATAACCACTGGAACCCATCTCCTATGATGAATATTACCTTTATTTCCTATATTTCCCTTTTCGTTCTCCTCATGGGCTTTGCAACAGTGCAAGCTGAAGAGTCAACAGCTGATTTTCTATCTTCCTTTATCGCAGGAAATTATCATCTTCTCGGCAAAGCTCCTGATAGTAATGAAACGTATTACGGTAAACTAACCTTGTCCCAGACGGAAAAGGGAATCATGGTCCAGCGAACGATCAAGGGAAAGACCACGATTGGCCTGGGAAAGATGGTAAAATCCTTGGCAGATAAAGTTGATATCCTAAGAATTAACTTTACGGAAAATTCCATGGATTATGAGGAAACATGTTTGATTAGCGGAGACCTGGACAATTACCCCAGAATCACCTGCCATCTTTATCGACTAGGCCGACCAGACAGATCAGACAAATCAAGCCCCATAACCACCAGCCCGGGTCTGGAAGCCCTATTTATTGATAATCGGTAACAAAAATACATGTACTGCAAAGTAAATATAGGAGAGCGCAATGGAAGCCATCATTGAATATCTGGGCTCGGACCTCTTGTGCCGCACAGAACACAGCAAGCCGGGAGAAATCCGTCGTCCCAGTGACGAGGCTCTGCAGCTCCTCACCCAATGGGCCAGCCGTTATAATGAGTCGGTACGCTTTGGTCAAGACGAAGAACTGCTGCTCATCGGGCGATAAATCTTTGGATGGCTCGATCACAACGGTTGGGGTTCCGCCTGGATCAATGGTACTGGACCGCGCTCGCTGGACATCCGGGTGGATGATTTATCCCAACCCTTGGCAAAGGCCATGCTCAACGCCCCCTGGGAGCTCCTGGCCCATGGCGATAGTTATTTGGCAGATGACAAAGTGCAACTCTTTGAAATAACTCGCTGCATCGGACATGAAGCCGAGCCCATCGTCCCCTGCCATAGCGATTTTAAACTCATGTTTATGGCCGCTGCCCCGGAGGGTCAAAAGGTGCTCGATTATGAGGCCTAGGAAACCGCTATTCTTAACGCCACTCAACGGCTGCCATTGAATTTGGTGGTGGAAGAGAGTGGTAACGCCCCATCTCTCAAAGAACGGCTGGATCTTGATGGCCCCTTTGAAGCCCTACACCTCTCATGCCATGGAGACATTCCAGTGGCAAAAACATTTTTGCCTAAAAAATTGACAAAAGATATTTTGCCTAAAAAATGGGTGCATCATGGCATTAAAAACAACCACCTTATATTTCCGCCCACGTACGCTAAGGTCCTGGCATGGCGCAGGTTAATGATGAGCGTATTCGGATAGAGGCAAAAAAGTACCAGGTCTCATGGTTCGTAACCCTGATCTCGTTCCTCGTGCCAATGTCCTGGGAAACGAGATCAGGTATAATTTGGGGCAGACCAGCTGCCCCAAATTACTATTACAGTTGTTTTTTTACGGTGAAAGCACCGCGCAGATCTCCAACCTTGAATCCGCGAGCCTTGTCTTCTGGATATGATGCATCAAGTTTCGTGGTAACCTCTGGCTTAATTGTTGCGCCATGGCATTTGAGGCAAACTGGTCCGGTGGGAATCGCCTTCATATAACGGAAATACTCTTTACCATTTTCGGTAACCACCTCGGAAAAATCAAGTTTGGCAGCCTCTTCGCCCTTCCCCTTTCTATCCTCAAAAGACGCCAACACTTTTGCTTCCCACTCATCTGGTTGATTTTGAGGGTTGCGGGTTTTTAAGCTAGTCCGTCCTATATGAATATTGTGTTTTTCCCCTAATGTTTTGGCAATTCCAGGAGCTTGTTCCTTACAAACACTGATAGCCTCCACTGGGCCACCAGCTTTCATAGCTTGTACCAACTCCCCTTTCAATGTTGCCCCAAGTTCTTTGATGACTTGACGACTCAGGTCCAAATTGGAGGTCGTAGCTTCATTGCCAAAGGCTTGGGATCCTGTAAACGCCAAAGCTGCAGCCAGAAAGATGGTACTTAATTTTTTCATCATTTTCGTTCCTTTTTTTAGAGTTGTATGTAAAAAACATATTAATCTGTGTCCGGTCGCGATATGCCTGATATATAACATCTTACGCGTGTCCAGACCCCAGCGCTTTAGGTACCGTTTCCCTTCTCCACGGTGCCGTGTATTTATAAGTGGTCACAGAAGTCTCATCCTCATGCGGTTGCTCCTACCAGCATAGAAGGGATGGCAAACAGCAGCAACTGCATAAACCTAAACCACCTGGGACCACTTACAAACTCGTACTCTATCAAATCAACTAGTTACGAACCATGTAACCAAATACATATATATACTTCTGTATAATAATATTTGGAAATAAATTCGTCATAATTACCAAACTCTCCAGCACTCACCAAATTATCTTCCATACAGTTATGGCAAAAATATGGTCGGCACTTCACAGGCAAAGTACTGAAAACAGAACAAAAGTATTTCTAGCTATAAAGCCGTAAAGGTAAAATATTCTATAAATAAAAAATTACCTATTTTTTATCCAACCTATCATTTAGATAAAAAAAGACGAGACAACTCTCCCTTCTTAGAAACTATTACTCATTAATTAGAAATCCACCCAACTTCCAAAGTGCTTCTGGTCAAGAATGAAGCCCTGGTCTCTGTGCGAGACGACGAGGGAATTCAATAGGTAGTTTTAAAAAATGAAATATATAGATTGCCAAGAGTTTGTCTATTGTACTGGGAAAACTCGTAACCGTTCACCTGTTTTAATACAGAAAACGGTAATATCAACCCGTTAAACGATTACCAGTGCGGCGCAACTGTGCAAAGCAGGCCGGGGAGCTATAGTTAATCTTATGTGAATTCCGGAATGATGGCACCTAGCCGTAGGTACTTATATATGCTTACGAAAGTTACAAATAAAAAAAGCGGAAAATAACACCATGGTTATTTTCCGCTTTCTGGAACCAGGTTGGCTCAGGAAAAGAAGCTTATTTTTTGATGAACTGATCAATTCCTTCTTCTTTCCATACCTTCATAGTAGCTTGATCTTTTTGGCTAATCTTTACGCCGATGGCGTTAACAGGTTGATCGTTATTTTTCTGAAGTTCAACCCAGCTTTTTTTGATTTCAGGTTTGATAGGCATTGGTAGTTCCTCCTTAATGTGGTTAAAAAAGCAAGAAGTTAAATTACGACTTGCTTAAAGATATCTAGTAACCGTTCAACGGGTTAAAAATAAAAGTTCAACAACATCGGTCTGGTAAGCGTTTGCCAGGGCTGCGGATGGGTGCAACCAGGCCGGTGAGCTATATTTAATCCTATGTAAATCCGATCTAATCCTTCGCAGTCGTGGTGCTGGTGAACGATTACGATATTTAGTCCTCGATGAGATTCTTACGCAATGGCAACTTAAGTTTGTTGCAAAGGTGAGGTGATTTCATCAATAAGTAAAATTTTCATCCAATCTTTCAACCAATCTTAAGCTCATTATACGTTATGATCATAGCTCATTCAAGTTGAATAAGCTGGAACCTTTAATAAAAATTTAAATATTTTTATTATTGCCCATCTTTTTTGCGCTTTTAAGCGGTGTTGTTGACTAACTGGGCGTGTGTTAATGAGCCATAGGAGCTGGTTTGCAGGATTTATAGAGTTGTTACGCTCTCAAATTACCAGCGTGGAGATTATGAAAAAAATACTGTAATATCAATTATTGTTGTTGAATTATTAAAGAAAAGCTAGGGAGGTTACAAGCGGCAAGGCATATTCATAGGGTGGTCAGCTGTAGCATGGTAACGTCTTTTCCTACACCTCAATATTGAGCAGGTAGGATAACATCTGGAGGACTTTCTGCTCTTCTTTGATCTTAACTTCAGATGGGTTTAGGAGGCCCTGTGAGCTGTCCATTGCTTTTTGGGCTATCATGTAGAGTTCGGTTTTAAAGGAAGCAGCATATATTTCAGGAAGTTTATGGTCGATCAGACTACCTGTTTCGTGTAAGATAAAAGCTATGTTTTCATCTAGTTGCATAATCTGGTCAATAATTTCAACAGGTGTTGCGTCACAGTCCCTTGCTATCTCGACTAATAATGGATTGCGAACCTTGACTATGATCTCGGATATTGCCTCTAGCTTTTTCGGTTCAATCTTTTCATCGCTTTGGTACACCATGAGCAATACCAAATAGGGAGCCAAAATGAGTTTTTGCCATTGTTCATCGGTAAACTCCTCCTTGAAGGAGGTTATTTGTGGTTCCTGCTCGATTGCTTCCTCTAAGTTATCACTAGATATTTCACTGCCCGCACAGAAGATATCGTTTAAATGATATTTTGATGCTTTTACGAATAATGTTTTCCAGGCAGACCCACTGAGCCCTTCTATGTAAAAATGAGTCTCACTGATCCAGGTGATATCGTCATTGAGTAACCCTATTAAGTCATCGGTCTTTACAATGGCTTTTTGTTCGTTAAAAGACATTAATCCTACCAAATCGGCTTTGGTCGTCAGTAAAGAGGTTACGCTTTCACCCAGGGTAGTGACTTTAACCTCTTTTGTTTTCGCACTATTATGAAGAACCATCAAGGAAGGGACAAAAGTATCAGTTTTGTCTATATAGTTGAAAGTTTTTATCCTTTCTATGAACTCTTGGTGGATATTTTCACTTTTATCAAGTTGCTCTAGAAGTTTAGTGCCAATAACATATTCCCCTTTGGGAGTAGGAAATTTCACCTCCGATGGGCTGGATCGGGCCATGGATAGAATCATATCAATCATCTGGTGGGAATGTTGAGTGCACCATTGGGAGTCATATTTGTTTGGGAAACCCATGTGGGAAACGGACTCGCCATCTTCCGGTTGAATATCAGTACCATAACGGGAGGCTATAACTTTGGCAAGTTTACAGGCTAATATATAGTCGTCTGGTGAGGATGAGCTGAAAATCCGTATTGAAAAACTATTGTTATCATACTCAACTTCGATTGATCTAGTTGATTTCCCGTTGATGTATAAATGATTGACCCCTTGGGGCCACATTCCGTCAATATTAAGGGCCGAATAATTTTCCAACTGCACATTTTCGATACCTAAGTGATCAATGGTACTTTTGTATTTTAAATCCGTAATATTGTTCATACGGAAGGAATAACTCATTTTAATATCCATTATTATTTGTTTTTACGATTAGCAAAATAGAAAGTTTAAAAAATAGCACTTTAACATTTGGTAAATAAATAGCATTTATCCTTTATGAATGCATTAACGGATAAATGACCTACGATCAATTACCAAATTTCTTTGGTTTTAAGGTTGTTAGCGAACCTGACTTTTAGGATATAGGGGGATGTAGAGTGGCAGAGGGGTTACAGTTTGAAGAGTCCATACGTAAAGCTATGGAGATGGCCTATTTAACAGACGAAATTGCTGCTTTGAGGGAAGAGATTGTCGGAACACTCAAGGTTCAGCCTGGCGAGAGGGTCTTGGATATTGGATCAGGGCCTGGTTTGCTAGCTAAAGATTTGGCACATTGTACGGGAGCAACAGGTTCGCTGCGTGGCCTTGATATGGCAGAAAATATGCTTGCAGCAGCGAGAAAACTCTGTGCTGAACAATCCCAGGTTGAGTTTGAACGGGGCGATGCAATGTCCTTACCATATCAGGATCTGAATTTTGATGTTGTTGTTTCGACTCAGGTGTATGAATATGTAGAAGATTTGAATAAGGCGGTAGCGGAATTTGGTCGCGTGTTAAGGCTTGGTGGCCGTGGAATTATTGTGGACACGGATTGGTCTGTGCCGTACTGGAATGCTGTTGACCCTGGCCTTCGGGACCGGATTGTCAAGTCCTGGAGTGAGCACTGTTCGCAAGAGGCTGTGCCGATGCGTTTATCAACTGCCATTAGATCCGCAAATCTGCAAATAAAGAATTTACGGGTTATCCCTTTATTAAATCAGGAATTTAACGAGAGTACATTTAGTTATTGGATGACCAAAATTATCGGTTCCTTCGTGTTGGGGCGTAATGGTATAGAGCAATCTGATATCGACCATTGGATAGGCGGCCTACAAAAGTTGAGCCATAACGGTGACTATTTTTTTTGTATCAACCGATATTTGTTTGAAGTGGTGAAGTAAAAAGGAATTCTGTCATGGAATTAAATAATATCGTCCCCTGGGGCAGATCTTTTCAAGAATATCGCGAGATATTCTCCCTTACCGACAACGATCTCAATAATAATATTTTGGGTTGTGGTGATGGTCCTGCCTCCTTTAATGCCGAGCTCACTGCACGCGGCGGCAGGGTGATTTCGGCAGACCCAACTTATAATATTGATATCGTAAACTATAAAAAGAGAATGGCGGCAGTATACGATGAGATTATATCTCAACTAAGGGCTAATAGAGATGAATATATCTGGCAACGGTTTTTATCAGTTGAGGAGCTTGGCAAGGCCAGGATGGATGCTATGGAGCTTTTTCTCGCGGATTATATGGCTGGTCGGGAGGAGGGGCGGTATATCACGGCTTCCTTACCAACCCTTCCTTTTAAAGATAACCAGTTCGATCTTGCCCTTTGCTCCCATTACCTTTTTCTTTACAGTGAGCAAGTTGATTTTGAGCAACACCTTTTAGCCATAAAAGAACTTTGTCGGGTAGCGAGAGAAGTAAGGGTCTATCCGTTAATTGCATTGAACGGTGCTTTGTCGCCTCATTTGCGAAAAGTCATGGTGGCATTGGCAGATTATGGAGTGAGAGTCTCACTTGCCAGTGTAGGCTATCGATTTCAAAAGGGTGCCACAGAAATGTTGGTTGCAAGTAGAAAGGATTTTAGTAACCAGTTAAAGAGGGCGAAAATATAAATTCGCCCTGGGTATCCCTGGGGGGCAATTAGTCATCCATCAACCTGGAGGCCAGTTCATGCTTCGGCCACCTAGGACATGCATATGGATGTGGAAGACGGTCTGGCCTGCTTCTTCGCCATTATTGAATACCTGTCGGTAGTGTTTTATCCCTTCTTTGGCGGCAACTTCGCTTCCTACTCGCATCACCTTGCCTAGTAGTTTTTCATCCTCTTGGCCTACAGTGCCTGGTCCGCTGATATGTTTTTTGGGAATAACCAGGAAATGAAGCGGGGCTTGAGGAGAGATATCTCGAAAAGCGAGAACTTCGTCATCTTCGTAAAGCTTATCCGCAGGGATCTCACCACGAACGATTTTGCAAAATAGACAATTGTCGGACATAATAAATTCCTTTGTACTGCATTGTTATCAATGAAGGTTATCTCTGGGGCATTAAACTATTCTTAACGCTTTGGGCTTTAACCAGCATTTGGGTAAATAACTTCTTTAAAGCAGATTATGGTTGTTTTTTAGTGATTTTATTTACCCTGGGGACCAGCTTGAGCACTAACTGTTTTTCCATGGCCTGGATATCAATGGGCTCCAGGACAATAGGGATAGTACGGTCACCGATTTTGGCATTAAATGGTGCAATATCTTTAAACTCAATGGGGTATTCTCTGCCGTCGAGGGTTTTAAGAAGTGGGTAGACCATATTAGTCGGGTCGTTGGGTACCAAGTTGGCGGGCTGCTGAAATCTGGGAGTGACTAATAATGCCTTTTGTTTCGGATCGAAGCGAACAGAAAGGTTACAGGTAATAGGTGGTAATTGGATACTACCCAGCTGAATGTCAAATGATTGACCAGCTACCATGGTGCTGACCACTAGGTTGTGTCCCGAGATAACGCCTCTGATGGTAATAAATTTATTGTGTACTTGCAGCGTTTCGATGGAGTCGATGGAGATGATGCCTTTCATGGAGCCTCCGCCCGGTTGCAATCGGATCGGTAGGGTGTCGGAGATGGATTGATGAAGAACTTCATCTGGTAGGGTGATGGTTACTGGTGAACTGGCGGCCCTGAGAGTTAGAGAAGAGCTCAGGACGATGAATAATGAACACAAGACGGAGAGAAACTTATAATTTTGCATAGTTGTAGTGTTGCTAAAGTATTGGTAAGTTGTACCGTTTGTCGGAATAAGAATAAAAAAGTCAGGGCCTAAGAGGTATATTAGGCAAATATTGTCGCATGGGTAAGAGCTATGCGAGTCGTGTGGTGAAAGAGAGTAATCTTATACGATGTCTGATTTTATTACATGTAATTTTGGGTGGTTGCTTGTTTGCTTGGTTTGTTGCTTACTTCACCGTATTGTAACCCGTTTTCTTACAATTGCAATAAGCCAGAGGAGTAAAATAAACAATAGGCCCAGCAATACTCCGATATCGCGATATCCCGGATGGTGAAGGTGCAAAGTTTCGACTTTAATCGTTTGGGGGCTACTGAAAAAACCCTTGATTGAGATTGTTGCAGATACCTTTGGCAATGGGGTGTAGTTTAGATCTATTGGTTCATGGTTAAAGGTGGTTACCTTTCCGGTGCTTGAGTCATAGGTGCATCGATCAAGCTCGATGGGTTTGCCGGTTCGGGTGGATGGCTCGGACAAGGTGGCAATAAAATGGTTGTTTGCTTTAAGGGGACCCTGCAAAAATAACATGGGGGCTGCAAGATAAATAAGTAGCAATATCATCCCAATTGGCATAGATTTTTTGTCAATGATAAGCCTAATCTCCTGGTTTCGTTCCCGGAAGCCAAAAAAGATAAAAAGGACAAGGCCACTGCCCATGAGAAGGTAAGAAATGGAGTCTTCCGGCCAAAACAGGTTGAATTTGAGTAATTCCCAGGAGAAAGGAGCCAGGAGATGTACTCCGTTGGCCAATTTGATCTGCATGGCGTCTAGAAGCAGGTGGAGTAAGCAGTTTAGACTAAGTAGAGCGAAAATCTTTCTTCGCTCTCTGACCTGTAAGCTTACAGCAGCTGAAAGGATCAGGCAGAAAATAAGTGAGGCCTGAATAATGCAATAGAGGCGGAGGTCGTAAAGGTCGACACCAGGGAGTATTTTTGGGATCAAGCGTTGGGCGATCCAGGGTAGATCAGGAATCACGCATCCCAGAGCTATCCATTTGAGATCGGCGTCTCGGTATAAAATTTTACTGAAAAGTGTTTGAACGCCGAGATGACTAAGGGTGGCTGGCATTGATCGTGTCTTTAAGTATCTTTTGCTAAGTGGTTAGAGACTATTTTTTTCAATTCGGCAGTTGTAGAGGACACCCATAGTCGTCAGGCTAATTTTAACAACAGCAAGATATTGCAATACAAAATAAACTTGCACCTTGCTGTGCGCTGTAGGGGCACCCCTTGTGGGTGCCCGCTGAGCTAATTGAGAGAATAGAAAATTATTATTTTTATATTAACTGTTAGCAATGAATAAATACTTGTAGTTTAAAGTGACTAAGGCGGGCACCCACAAGGGGTGCCCCTACAGTCCGAGATAGGCTACAAGTTATTTTACAAACCAATACCAGTACGTTATCCGAATTAGTCTGACGGCTATGAAACCATCCCCTCTGTGGGTGCCTGTTAACATCGAAAGTGACCCTTGTAAGCCCTAGGCCAATGATATTGCCCCTCCCGCCTGGGTAGAAGGGCTATAGTGAGTAGCTGCAACAGTATAAATCTGAGTAACCCGCGACTGGCTAAAATGATATTATAAGTAAAGTCAGGTGACTGTATGGTTTTGTTGCCAGTGCATTTATTATATTTAACGAAATTTTTGAGGATTATAATAAAAAAATGGACAATAGGAAAGATTGTCGGGCTATTTTAAAAGTTTCCTCTGAGTGTTGTTTTCAAGGTATATCCCAAGAATTCACCAACCACTTGAAAACAGTCCTCACTATCGATAATCCAAAATATTTGGCGGCTCAGCGTTACGGACGTTGGATCGGGAAAAAGTTACTCCCAAAACTTTATTTTTATCGAGAAGAGGAAGATTTATTCTATTTTCCCAGGGGATTTGGTAATCAAGCGGTTTCATTGTATCGTCAAGAATGTGGTGAGGACCCTGAAATAGTAGATAATAGGCAGTTGTTGCCCGAAATTTCCCTGAGTTTCCAAGGGGAGTTACGACCTTACCAGGAAGATGCGGTTTCGGTGGTTAGCTCTCGCTCTTTTGGAGTGCTTGAGGCAGCAACCGGATCTGGCAAGACGATAATGGCTCTCTCGGTTATTGCCAAGCGTAAGCAGCCAACCTTGATAGTGGTCCACTCTAAGGAGCTGCTATATCAGTGGGTGGAGAGAATAGAGCAGTTTTTAGGAGTTACAGCGGGAAAAATTGGGGATGGGAAATTTGATATTAGGCCGGTAAGTGTTGCCATTGTTAATACTGCTCGCAAACGGTTGGCTGATTTAAAAGGTTGCTTTGGACAGATTATAGTTGATGAGTGTCACCGGGTTCCTGCAACCCTATTTACTGATGTGGTAAGTGCATTTGAATCCTATTATATGCTCGGTCTTTCAGCCACGGCTTTTTGTCGGGAAGATGGGATGACCAAGCTCATATATTTGTATATGGGGGATAGGCTGCACAGTGTAGATATTAAAAGCCTAACCCATAGCGGTGCGGTGGTTCGGCCCACATTTATTATCAAGGAAACTTCATTCGTCTACGAGTTTGCCGGTGATTATTCCAAAATGATTAAAGCTTTGGTGGAAAATGAACAGCGTAATAATCGTATTAGTCAGGACATCGCTGATGTGGTGGCTAAAGGTCATGCTGGCACCATATTAGTGGTTTCTGATCGGGTGGCCCATTGTCAACTCTTGGCTGAGAAATTGGCGGCTCATAATGTTGAGACTGCGGTGTTGACGGGCAAGACCTCATCGCGGCGTCGAATGGAAATTGTGGAAGAGGTTCGGAATGGAACAATAGCGGTTTTGATATCTACCTTGCAACTCATTGGAGAGGGTTTTGATTGTCCCGGTCTTTCCACTTTGGTTTTGGCTACCCCTATTAAATTTGAAGGGCGTCTTCTTCAGGTTGTGGGCAGGATTATGCGTCCGGCAGATGGTAAAAAAGCACAGGTGATTGATTATCAGGATGTTCTTGTTCCACTTTTTAGAAAATCAGGGATGGCGCGGATGAATGTTTTTGATAGTTGGTAAAATTCTATGCCGATTTTCGTTCAATCTCCTTGTTCTTTTATTACTCTTGGGGTATGTTAATCAGTTTTCCAAGTTGAGGCATCGTCCTCTGCAATTGTTCGGCCCTGCAAACGATTTTCACTTAAAAGCAGATCATTCAAGGCCTTAGGGTTTTTTTATGTTCTCCCGCCGGGTTCGGGCCCCATGAATTTCTCCCTATAACGATTACGCCAGATATATCATCTCCGCCCTTTTTGGGGCTGAAAATTTCAGTATTTCATTATTTTAGGTATGTTATGAAACAGGAAAATATACGCAATGTGGCTATTATTGCTCATGTTGACCACGGTAAAACCACATTAGTTGATCAGCTCTTTAAAAGTTCCGGTATGTTCCGTGATAATCAGGATGTGAGCGAACGGCTCATGGATTCCATGGATTTGGAGCGGGAAAGGGGTATTACCATTGCCTCTAAAAACGGTGCCTATGATTTCGGTGAACATCGAATCAATATCATCGACACCCCCGGCCATGCTGATTTCGGTGGTCAGGTTGAGCGTGTTTTGCGTATGGCCGATGGTGCTGTTCTGTTGGTTGATGCCCAGGAAGGACCCATGCCTCAGACCTATTTTGTGGTAAAAAAGGCTTTAGCTGCTAACTTGCCGATCCTGGTGTGTATCAATAAAATTGATAAACCGGCTGCCCGAATTGATTGGGTAATTGACGAGGTTTTCGACCTCCTCGCCCGTCTGGATGCACCTGATGATGTCCTTGATTTCCCGGTAGTTTTTGCTTCTGCTAAAGCTGGTTATGCTCTACGCAATGCCGATGATGTGCGTACCGATGATAGTGACATGACCCCTGTCTCCGAGATGATAGTTAAGCATGTGCCACCCCCATCAGGTGATCCGAACGCCTCCTTGCAGCTACAGGTTAACACCATTGACTATTCCCCATATTTGGGAAGACTTGGAATCGGTAAAGTGGTTAATGGAAAGTTACGAATCAATGATAATATCGTTGTTTCTCGTCGCGATGGTTCTATCTCTCCGGTACGTATTTCAAAAATATTTTCTTTTTCCTGCGACAATAAGATTCCTGTGGAGTCCGCCTCCACCGGTGATATTATCGCTGTGGCCGGGATGGATGATGTGACAGTAGGGGTTACCTTTACCGATGCTGCCGATCCCCAGCCTTTACCGCTTATTGAAATTGACCCACCCACTATATCTATAAATTTCATTCCCAATGATTCTCCTTTTGCGGGACAAGACGGAAAATTTGTTACCTCACGTCAAATAGAAGAGCGACTTCAACGGGAGATTCTCTCTGATGTTGCCCTCCAGTTTAAACCACTTACCGACGGTGTTGGTTTTGCGGTATCCGGTCGTGGTGAATTGCATCTTTCCATTCTTATTGAAAACATGCGTCGAGAGGGGTATGAATTTCAGGTAACCCGGCCCCATGTCATCATGCGTGAGGAGAATGGTAAAAAAATGGAGCCTTTTGAGGAGTTGACCGTTGACGTGGAAGAGCAATTCCAGGGAGTGGTTATTGAAAAACTCGGTAAACTCAAAGGGGTGCTAAGTGACATGCAGGTGGAAAATGAAATGGCCCGCCTGAAATTTAAAATTCCAACTCGCGGACTTCTAGGTTATCGGGCTCAATTCATGACCGATACCAGGGGTACTGGCGTGATGAACTATGTGTTTGCCGAATGGGGTGAATTTGCAGGTGAGATTAAGAACCGTGCAAACGGGGTTATGATTTCCAAAGAGAAATGTGTATCAGTGGCCTATGCGCTATTTAATCTTCAGGATAGGGGTAAACTCTTTATTCCCCCTGGAGTTGATATTTATCCCGGAATGATCATCGGTGAAAATAGTCGCCCGGCTGATTTGGTGGTAAATCCTGCTAAAGGTAAGAAGCTAACCAATATGCGTGCTTCTGGAACCGATGAATCGGTAGTCCTTACCCCACCCCATCTTATGACCCTAGAGGATTGTATCTCTTATGTTAATGATGATGAACTGGTGGAGATTACTCCCAAGGTTATCCGACTTCGCAAGAAGAAAGACGCAAAAATACGTGGTTAAGTAATCCATGTACGATATGTTCACCATAGGGGCGGCGATCCTCGGAGTGATTGTCGCCTTTGTCCTCATCCAGCGTAAAACCGGCGGTGAATGTGCCCCCTGACTCATGCTTTATGGCTCCATAGGTGTGGGGCTCATGATTTTTGTTTTGTTACGTCATTTTTCGTAACCAAGAGATTGGGGGATTTTTTTCTTCGTTTATTTTAATTCTGCGCCTTATTTATTAGCCTGTGGTGTACGGTTATTCTGAAATAGGATAACGATCGGTATTACCATAAAAATACTTGCTGTTTTATCCTGTCTGTACTATTTTTAAGTATCATTACTATTGGTTTTTCCTTTTGTATCAACCTCTGCATCCATCCCTAATTCCATGAAGAGCTCTTCTTTGGGGGAAATATGATACGTGTAGTTATTTTTATTCTTTCATTTACTCTTTTGCCATGTTTCGGCTCAATAACCTGGGCTGATGACTATTTGGTCACCTTCCAAACCACCGATTGCAACGGGGATGTGGGATTTGGTAGTGTTGAGATTAATAAAATATATAAAATAGAAACCATGAAGTGTGATCCTCCTCACGGAGAAGAGGTTCGTAAGCATGTTTTGGTCAGTTCGCGTACTGATATCACCGAATACGACGTTTTTACCGTCTCCGTGGAGGAAGCGGAACGTATTAGTATAGAGATGAAAGAGTATATGCGTATTCGTCGTGATCTTCTTGAGAGAAGTGATGGCGTAATAATAAAACATTAATTAAAGATTGTTTTATGCCGCCTTGTTAAGGCAACAATAATTAAAAGGGGAGAAGTATGAAAAAAATTATTTTAATGCTGCTGGTATCTATTCTCTGTTTTTCTACCGCGTCTGTTATGGCCGAGGAAAAACCGAGACTTGGCATTTTGCGATTCACCAATCAGACCCACGCCGGTTGGTGGAGCGGTTCCATGGCTAATGATATGCAAGATATGCTTATTGCGGAACTTGCTACCATGGGTTCGTTTAAGGTTTTGGAAAGAAAAGAGCTTGATGCAGTCATGAAGGAACAGGACTTGGGAGCATCGGGGAGAATAGCCAAAAATACTAGAGCCAATATTGGTAAAATTACCGGCGCTAAATATTTGGTGGCTGGTTCAGTTTCTGCCTATGAGGAGTCCACTAGCGGAAGTGATGGCGGTATCTCATTTGGCGGCATATCCTTGGGTGGTAAAAA
>JAOTSI010000327.1 GCA_029865005.1 Desulfobulbaceae bacterium | reverse complement strand
ATCTGTGAAACTGGTGTAATTCCACTGGAAAATGGTACATTTGCCTTTCGTCCGCTGGGAAGAGCCCCGGTGACACTGCCGTATCCTGCGTGATTGGTCATCGTCCAATAGGCAACCCTATAATTTCCATCCCGATAATTTTTTTGTGCATTGAACACCTCGTATCCAAGGTCGATTAACTTTTGAGATATTTCTTTTGCAACAGGATTAGAGGTGCCGTACTTAGGGGCCTTGTTGTTTAGGTAGGATTCAAGTAGCTCATACCCCACAAAATTATTATCAACAGCTTTGACCAACTCAGCAAGCGACATTGTCATGTCTTGGTTGTCTCTATTGAAACAGATATCCTTAATCGCGCAGATGGAATTGCAAACATCTGGAAAACCGATATGGGTAACTCCGGATGAATTATAGATCGCTCCTCCGTCAATTAAGTCTTTGCCTTTCTCCATCGGCCCTCTAAAAATTGCGGATAAAAGAGGTGTCTGAATAAATTCCTGATGTATTATTCCATAGGTGTTGTTTAGCTTCACCGCATTGTCGGCCATAAGACGGGTCTGCTCACTATAGGCGTTGAAAAAGGCATCAAAGTCTTTAAAGGATTCAGGGCTGCCGGTATCCTTCCATAGGGCTTCATCGCCTGTCACCGTGGTTCGTCCGTTATGAAGAGTCATATATAAAATTGTATACATCATCATGAAGATGGAAGAGCTGGCGCTGTAGTCCCTTCCGGCACTGCCCAGCTCCACACAGCCGATAACCGCATAGTCGTGAGCATGTTTAGGTTTTTCTCCTTGTTTAATTAGGGTGTTAATGTTTTCGATATCATTGAAAAATGCTGGGATGGCTTTGTTGGTCAAGATAACCTTGCTGACTTCATTTCTGTATTCAATGGGGTTTTCTGTTAAGTGATAGCGAGCGTTTACGTTGGGGTCCCTGATGGGTAAAATTTCTGTGATCTTCAAAAACAAATAGGTCAATTCATTGACCGCATTATTGCCGTCTTTGTCCACTCCCCCAAGGGTGACCGCAGGCACTGCACCAGCTCCCCCAAATAGTTTTTCTGCTGCTTGAGGGACCAGGTTCACATTATCGGCCAATTTAAACCAAAAAGAACCCGCAATATTGAGAGCTTCTTCAATGGTTAGTTTCCCAGATTTATAATCCTTTATAAAATATGGGTATAAAATCTGATCAATACGTCCTGGATTTATGGCCATATTCGAGTTTTCTGCAAATACACAAACTTGACTAATCCAGAGTGCGTTAACGGCCTCCCGAAAACTTGTAGCAGGGTTTGCCGGTATCTGTTTGCATGTCTCTGAAATGGCAATTAAATTCTTTTTTTGCTCCGGGTCGGATTCCTGATCTGCCTTTATGGCTGCCTCATTTGAAATATTTGCCGCGTAATCAAGTATCCCCTGCATGGAAATTTCCATAGACTTGTAAAAAGATGATTTCACTTCATTATCACTATGCTTTGTAGCATTTTGAGATGCCTCTTCCATTATAGCTTTGATCCCTTTTTTAAGGACCAGCTCATAGCAGGGAGTGACATGGGATATGGTGGCGGCTTTGGAAATGGTATAGATGATCATTTTTTCAGCAAGACTTTGCCGAAAAGGGTCTATCTTTCTAACTCGTTCCGATACGGTTCTGTCAAGCCAATAGGGAAATACATCGAAATTCAGGATATCAGCATCTTGTTTGCTCAATGTTTGGGGGTTGTCTTTTCTCTGGCCGATATTCATAAGCTCAGGCCAGATGCTTAATCCGAAGAATTCCGGGTATAAAGGGGCGCCAAGGGCTTTGGCCGTGGTAGCGCCGCCGAGCATATTTTTATCATGAAAAACTATTTTCCGGTTGGAGAGATAATTTTTTATAGCTCCTGCACGCCTGATGGTAAATGGTGAGCTTGACCCTTCCGTTTTTTTCAAGTGGGCAGTCATATATTGTGCTCTTTCAATATCAACTGCAGCTGTCGCTGAATAGTGAAGGTTCAGCAAGGTGTCCAGTAAGGGGAGCTTTTCAGATATATTTTCTGGGGAATAGGCTGATAGTTCCTCTCTGACGTCCTCTATTTTGTCATACATATCTAACCTCTATAATAAGTATTTTATGATTAGGCGGCACAGATTCCATATTTGGGTAGAATATTTCTGATTATGTCGATTCGGTGGATCTGTAAGGCATCGTGGAATAATTTCCAGTCACTGTCCATAAAATCCGGTGTAAATCGAAAACACTCTTTTTTTGTTTCTATTTCCTTCTTGGTATCCAGTGACAGATGTTTCCATGAGCCCATTCCTTTGGGAGTATAGGAAAAGACTTCCTTGTTCTTTTTTGCGAAACTAAAATCCCCGTTGGCAATAGAGGTCAACCATTTTTGGTGACGGTCTTCCCCCTCTTCATCATCAAAAGAAAGAAAATTCTGTTATATTTGATCTAAATTTTTCTGTGAAATTTTGTCTTTGCCCACTAAGACATAGTCAGGATCTTGTTTACGATAACAGACCATCGCTTCATGTATCCTTACCACAGCATCCATGAAAATATCTGTATTGTCTCTTTCTATTTTGGTATCCAGACCATTGGTATATTCCCATTTTAAAAAAGGCATATCTGGACAGGTTAGAGCACCTCCATGTCCTAGGGGTAAAGCATTGCTGACCACTGTATTTGCCACTGTGTTAAACAGATCGCCAAAATATTCGGTTACTTTATCAAGAAGGGTATTATCAGTCTCTTTATCACTATCTATTTTTTTTATGTCTCTGACTTCATTTATTTTGTGGTTGATACCTGCAAACCCCTGATGGGCAAAAGTATCAGCCAGAACATGCATGGTAATACCCAATCTGTGAAGTCCATAATCTCTTTTCTGGCTGAGAATACAGGATCTAACCATATCATAGGCGACATGACTGTCAGGTGTGCAGACTAGCTTATGTACAAAACTACTACCTGGATTCGCCCCGGACGTTTTACCTCCGCTTCCCGGTAAGAAATGAAAGGGAATCCAATTGAAATGGTTAGCAAATTACTCAAAATTACGATAGTCCAACATTTTATGCGCAGAGTTGATGCGACTGTACATGGCTTTGTCATTCACATACTGGGCTGAATAACTGATTGTTTTAGCATCGTTAACTGGGAATTTCGCTAAACGTGCGGCAACATAAGTGACGGCGTGATGAAAATCAATCTGCATAATATCTCTCCTTGTTTGTTGAAATAACAAAAAATGAGTAGATTGTTCTGATTTTGCGACTCGTTTTGGGCCTAAAGTTATAGGTTATTCCACCTTTTTATTAAAAATCAGTTAGCTAAGTAGATATATATATCGTTTCTGTTTATGTGAATTATGTTGTCTAAAAGTGTTATTTACTGGGACGCAGTACTCTAATTTTCAAAGAGGTAAGTTTGATTTTTGCACTAATAAACCAATATATATAAAATTCTATGCGCTCATGGATCATCTGACAAGATAATTGTTATCTTGTATTGTGATGGGTTGGGAAAAAAATAGTTTCGGGAAAAATATGAAGTAAGTGGTCACAGGCATAATATCTTCCTGAGGTTGCTGGTGTTCGTATAGAAAGGCTATAGTGAGTAGCGGCAACTGGATAAACCTGAAGTAACTGTGACCACTAATAAATTAGCATTGTATTAAATCAACTAGTTACGAATCCTGTGACCAGGTATAATTAGAGAGTTAGAAGAATTTTAGAAATCAGACTGTTAAAGTCTATGGGTGAGAAATTATTAGTCTTTTATGAGGTGTTTTTAAGGGGGATAATCCTTTGCCAGGGGTGTAAATGATGTAAGCGTTCACCAGTACTACGCCTGCGCGCGATCAGACCAGATTCACATAGGATTAACTATAGTTCACGGTTTGCTTGCACACATACGCAGTATTGGTAAACACTTATTAGCCTGCTTTTATAAACCTTTTCTTTGCTACCCGGTGAACTGTTATTTAATGATGAAGCTTTTACCGCCCGTTGAGTACTTTGTTTTCCTCTTCCTGCTTTTTAGGTTCATTGATCAGCGTTTCCTTAGTTTCCTCGTACCAGAGGAGTTTTCGGCAGATGCCGCGGATGATTTTGGCTTCTTTCTTTTTTAATTGGATGCGTTGGAGTAATTTGCGGACATTGCGCATCCAAGGGATTTGATTACTTTCTTGGAGAAAGGTCACCTTTTTGAGTACTTCCTTGATATGATCGTACATCGCTTCTTGCTCATGGGAGTCAGGAAAGTCGTCTTTAACCGAGGAAATCGGTTCTGGACTGTAGAATAATCTCATGTGCAGCTCATAGCAGTGGATGGCAACCGCTTGGGCTAGATTGAGGGAGGAGAAATCAGCCGTGGGGACGGTGGAGGTGTACTGGCATAAATCCAGGTCCTCATTAGTGAGGCCAGAGTTCTCTGGACCAAACATCAGGCCGATATTATTGCCAGCTGCAAGAGGGGCGATTTCGTCCATTACTGCTCGGGGGGTCTGTTCCACAACTCGGTTGCGTCCTTGTCGGGCAGTGGTTCCCACTATGAAATGTAGGGTGGATACCGCTTCTCTGGTGGTGGAATAGACTTCCATACCTTTTATGAGGTGGGCCGCTTTGTGGGTGGCCATTTTTAGCATTCGTTCTTGATCAAATTCCAGATCGGAGACGATAATGAGGCGTTTAATGCCAAAGTTATAAGAAACTCGAGCTGCTGCCCCGATATTTTCAGGGTTTTGTGGGCCAACCAGGATAACAGCCGTTATTCCGGGTTCACGGTTGTCTGGTGAAGCTGTAGTCATAATGTAAGTTTGTTTTAAAGTTGAAGGAAGCGGTACTCGTTTGTTGGGTACGCAAATAAATGAAACTTATTATTTTTAACATAAGTTCAGTGGTATGGGCAGGTGTATGAAACAGGCCGGAAACCCATATGTTTCTATATGAGATCTACCTGGTTGGGTGCAGCATTGATCCTTTTAATCGTTTTTGTACCTGACCACATGGTTCTTAACTAGCTGATTTAGTATAGTGAGAATTTGTAAGTGATCACAATTTGTTCAGTCTTATACCGTTGCTGAGGCTTGCTATAGCCCTTCTGTGTGGGCAGGGGCAACTGCGTGATGATGAGTTGCTTGTGATCACTTACTTGTTTTTAGAAAATTATTAGTTGCCGCTGGGTCCGTGAAGTTCTAGAATTTTTTTCTCAGAAGTATCGTGTTCCCCGGTGTTGCTGCTGTCACTACTGCTACTGAGAGTGGACTGTTTTATTCGCTTGA
>JAOTSI010000326.1 GCA_029865005.1 Desulfobulbaceae bacterium | reverse complement strand
TGGCAATACTGCTGAAGAAGGATTACATCACCTTATTTACGAAGTAGTGGATAACTCCATAGACGAAGCTCTTGCTGGCCAATGCGACCGTATTTCAGTTATAATTCATGAAGATCTTTCAGTATCTGTTGAGGATAACGGTCGTGGTATTCCAGTTGCAATGCATCCTGTTGAAAAGATGTCTGCTCTAGAACTAGTCATGACCACTCTCCATGCCGGTGGAAAATTTGATAATTCAACCTATAAGGTTTCAGGTGGCTTACATGGAGTAGGTGTTTCCGTAGTGAATGCTTTAAGTGAGTGGGTCATTGCTGAAGTTGCCAGAGATGGAGCCTTACATAGACAAAAATATGCATATGGTTGTCGAGTAACTGATTTGGAAAAACTTGGCGATAGTTCCAAAATGGGTACAACCATACGTTTTAAACCCGATAGTAAAATATTTACCGAAACAACTATTTTTAAATATGAAATAGTAAAAAATAGATTACGAGAACTTGCCTTTCTCAACAAGGGAGTAAATATAGATCTTCGTGATGAACGAAGCGGTGAAGAAGATAAATTTTATTACGAAGGAGGTATTGCCTCCTATGTGGAATATCTTAATCGTAAACGTACCGCCGTTTCAGCGCCCATTTATATGTATGGTGAAAAAGACCAAGTACAAGTTGAAATATGTTTTCAATATTTTGATGGTTATTCTGAACGTTTGTTTTCTTTTGTTAATAATATCAATACAAAGGAAGGCGGAACTCATGTAGCTGGTTTTAAAGCAGCTCTTACCAAATGTATTAATCGTTATGCCAGTGATGATGTGGTACCCAAAAATCTTAAAGCTAAGATGGGTGGCGATGATGTCCGTGAAGGCCTCACTTGCGTTGTATCAGTAAGGGTGCCCGAACCCCAGTTCGAGGGTCAGACAAAAACCAAACTAGGTAACAGTGAGGTAAAATCGATCACTGAGAGTATCTGTAACGAGAAGCTCGGTATTTACCTGGAACAAAATCCAGCGGAAGCAAAAAGAATTTTAACTAAGGCGGTGGATGCTGCCAGAGCTCGAGAAGCAGCACGACGAGCCAAGGAACTCTCTCGTAAAAAGGGCGGTTTATCGATTATGATGGCTGGAAAATTGGCTGAATGTCAATCTAAAGATCCGGCAAAGAGAGAAATATTCATAGTGGAGGGTGATTCTGCTGGAGGTAGTGCTAAGCAAGGACGTGATCGCGCTACTCAAGCTATTTTACCTTTACGCGGTAAAATTATGAATGTTGAAAAAGCTCGTTTTGATAAAATTCTTGGTAGCGAGGAAATTAGACATCTTATTGCAGCTTTGGGAACCAGTATAGGTAAAGATGAATTTAATAAGGAAAAACTTCGTTATCATAAAGTCATAATAATGACTGATGCCGATGTTGATGGCGCCCATATTCGTACCTTACTCTTAACTTTCTTTTACCGACAGATGTTACCACTCATCGAAAACGGAAATATTTATATTGGTCAACCACCCTTGTATCGTTTAGGTCGTGGTAAAAAAGAACAATATTTCTTAGATGATGAAGAAATTAATAATTATCTTTATGTTCAAGCAAGTCGTATTCTTCGTCTTAAAACCGATAAAGGTGAGTACATTGAAGATGATAAAATGGTTAATATCTTAAGAAAGCTTTCTCATTTTGAAAAAATTTGTGCTTATCTCGAGAGACTTAATATTCCAGAATCAATGACTGAAATTTTACTGGATAATGAAATTCGTACCGCTGATCAATTTCAAGATCGAGAATTTTTGGAAAAACTTATCGAAAAAATTAAACATCTTAATCCAACCACTGGTCAAATAAGGGTATGTCCTTGGAGATCAAGTTGCTATGAAGTAGATATTTCTTTTCGTGAACAATCTCATGTCATTACAATTCTTGGACCCAATATTCCGTTAATAAATGAATATAGATTAGGTCTTGATATCTATCCAGATATAAAAGAATATTTATCATCATCTTTTACTGTGGTTCGCCAATTAACAACCGGTGGCGATAAAGAGATAGAGGCTTCTACCTGGCATGATTTAATCAGAATTGTTCGTGAGGAAACATTTAAAGGTAGTCATCTTCAACGTTATAAAGGTTTGGGTGAAATGAATCCTGAACAACTTTGGGATACAACCATGAATCCTCAAAATAGAGCTCTTCTTCAAGTCACCATTGAAGATGCCGAAAAGGCGGATGATATTTTCACCACTCTTATGGGTGATAAAGTGGAACCCCGACGAGAATTTATCCAAAATCATGCTCTGGAAGTATCTGAACTGGATATTTGAAAATAGAATTATTTAGCCTTAGCTATATTTAATTTATTATAGGTTTGAAATATTAAATGAATACAGAAAATAGCAATCCGTCTTTCCCCACTATCTCTATAGAAAAGGAATTAAGCAAATCGTATCTCGATTATGCCATGTCCGTTATTGTGGGACGTGCTCTTCCTGATGTCCGCGATGGTCTTAAACCTGTCCATCGACGAGCTCTTTTTGCCATGCGAGAGTTGGGTAATACTTATAATCGTCCTTATGTAAAATCAGCCCGTATAGTCGGTGATGTAATTGGTAAGTATCATCCACATGGTGATACTGCGGTATACGATACAATTGTTCGTATGGCGCAGGATTTCTCCATGCGTTATCCCTTGGTAGATGGACAAGGTAACTTTGGTTCTATGGACGGTGATTCACCGGCGGCCATGCGTTATACCGAAGCTAGGATGACTAAACTTGATCAAGAAATAGTGGCTGATCTTGATAAAGAAACAGTTGATTTTATTCCAAACTACGATAACTCACTTAATGAACCCTCTGTTTTACCCAGTCGAATTCCAAATATATTAATTAATGGATCTTCTGGTATTGCCGTGGGAATGGCTACTAACATACCACCTCACAATCTTACCGAAGTAATTGACGGACTCATTGCTATTATAGAAGACCCTAGTATTTCCATTCCCCAACTTATGGATATTATTACCGGTCCTGATTTTCCCACCGGTGCCATGTTACTTGGTCGTTCCGGTATTAGAGATGCTTATAAAACTGGACGCGGAGTAGTTATTATTCGCAGCCGAACCCATGTGGAAACCAAGAAAAACGGCTATCAATCAATTATTATTACTGAAATCCCTTACCAGCAAAATAAAGCTTCTTTAGTTGAAAAAATAGCTTTGCTTATTAAGGATAAAAAAATTGATTCTATTTCTGAAATTCGTGATGAATCAGATCGGCAAGGATTACGGATTGTTTTAGATTTAAAAAAGGATGAAAATGCTGAGGTCATTATTAATCAGCTATATAAAATGACACCGTTGCAAAAATCCTTTGGTATCATATTACTCTGTATTGTCAATAAAAAACCAGAAATTCTCAATATTAAACAAATACTTGAGCATTTTATTGTTCATCGAAAAACAATAGTTTATCGACGTACTACCTATGAATTACGAAAGGCTGAAGAAAAAGCTCATTTGTTGGAAGGCTTAAAAATAGCCATTACCAATATGGATGAAGTAGTGGAATTAATAAAAACTTCCGCTAATCCTCCTGAGGCAAAACAACAATTGATGGATCGTTTTGAGTTAAGTGAGTTACAAGCTCAACATGTACTAGATATGCGTCTGCAACGACTCACCGGCTTAGAACGTGATAAAATTATTTCTGAATATAATGAGATAATGAGTCAAATAGCTCATTATAAAGAAATACTTGGCAACGATTCCTTAGTTATAAAAATAGTTCGGGAAGAATTTGAAAAAATAAAAGAAGATTTTGGCGATGATCGTCGAACAGAAATAATCGAAGCTCAAGACGAAATATTACCCGAAGATTTAATAGCACCTGAGGAAATGGCAGTTACTATTTCCCATTCCGGTTATATAAAACGCAATTCCATTACCTTATATCGTTCTCAACGACGTGGCGGTAAAGGAATCAAAGGAATGACCACTATTGAGGAAGATTTTGTTACTAATCTCTATACTGCTTCCACTCTAGATACTTTTCTCTTTTTTACTAATTATGGCAAAATTTTCTGGCGTAAAGTCTATCAATTACCTTTAGCAGGTCGAACAGCACGGGGTAAGGCCATTGTTAACCTTTTAGAGTTGACTGAGGGCGAAAAAATAGCCGCCATTCTACCGGTTGCTGGATTGATAGATGCTGATGATAGTCAATCCATTTTTATGGTTACAAAACGTGGACGCGTTAAAAAAACCAGCGTAGGGGAATTTAAAAAGCCGTTACGTAGAGGAAAAATAGCGCTCAAAATTAATGAAGATGATGAAATTCTCTCCGCTGCTATAACTTCCGGTGATGATAGTATTTTTCTAGTTACTAAGAAAGGTATGTCCATCCGCTTCCATGAAAATGATGTGCGAGTTATGGGACGTTTAGCCGCTGGAGTAAGAGGAATTCGATTGGCTGATGATGATCAGGTTATGGGAGTGGTAGTTGTTAAGAATGAAGATTCTATTCTCACTGTTACTGAAAACGGTTTTGGTAAACGAACCGCTATTTCTGAATATAAGATTCAAAAACGTGGTGGTAAGGGTATTTTTGCCATAAAAACTAGTGAGCGCAACGGCATGGTGGTCGGGGCATTGCAAGTTTTTGATAGTGATCAGGTTATGCTTATAGCCAATTCGGGTAAAATAATCCGTATGCCAATGGATAGCTTACGAATAATCGGACGTAATACCCAAGGGGTAAAACTCATAAACCTGGAGAAAAGTGAACAGGTAACTGGTTTTAGTATGCTGGCTCGAGAAGCGATCATAGAAGGTGAAGAAATAGAAGACAGTGAAGAAGGCGAGGAAGTTATTTCCGAGGATAACATCATTGATGAAACCAATAGCCAAGATTAATAAAACAGCAGTTATAGGGGCCGGCAGCTGGGGAACAGCGCTGGCCAAGCTTCTAGGAGATAAAGGTGAGTCACTTTACCTCTGGGGACATAAAACTTCCCAAATGGAAGAAATGGCCAAAAGTAGGGTTAATAATAAATACCTTGCAGGTCATCGACTCCCCGATAACATTGCTTTAACCTCTTCTTTGGAGATAGTTAAAGAATGTCAATGTGTGGTTATGGTTATCCCCTCTCATGGTTACAGAGAGGTTTTCCGGAAAATAGTTCCCTTATTAAGTGATGATTGTTTGGTGGTTTCAGCTGTTAAGGGTATTGAAAATAATTCCCTGCAAACCATGACTCAGATTATGGCTGAAGAGGTTAGCAAACGTAGTG
>JAOTSI010000043.1 GCA_029865005.1 Desulfobulbaceae bacterium | reverse complement strand
TTGCCCCCCTCCCCAAAAGCACTTGTCGTACCTGGTCACAGGGTTCATAACTAACTGATTCAATAAAGTGCTCACTTGTAAGTGGTCACAGGTGGCTCAGATTTATGCAGTTACTGTTCGACTGAAATAATGCAGGATTTTTTTGAGTTAGTGGTTACTGACACTTCATCTTCTTACAATTGCCGCCTGCCTGCATAAATAAGCTATAGCGAACAGCGGCAACTGCTTATAGAGCTTAGTCACCAGTACCCACATACAAACCTAATTGCCCATAAATATGCTAATTAAAAACCATGTAACCAAATACCATCTTTTGTTAGTATGAGTCCAGCAAATGGCCCTAAACCCTATACGCCTGAAAACAAAATGAATATATTGAGAAATCAAAAATGGAATTCAGTTGTTATCATTATTTCATTTGTATTGCTAAACTCATCAATCTTTCATCGCCTTCAACTCAATACACCAGGGCAACAATACACCCAAAGTATTTTTATTTATTTTATTATGACATCAACAATCTCCATAATAATCATGTCCATAATTAATTTAATCCTATTTTTTAAACACCTTATTCAAAAAAACTGGAAGGAATTAAGAATAACTACTGCTATTATTTTAACTTCCGTAGTGTTTTTGGCAGCAGCTTTGGCTATTGATGCACCAACATTAATCTACATGACATAACTAAACATATAGCCATTAAGGACCACATAACGCTCAGACTCTATCCTTTGCTTAAGAGACCCATTATATATTTTGCCTATAAACAATTCTCAGACCTATCGTTTTTCAGGAAAATTAATAAAAAGAATGAGGTGGATTTTCTAAAAATCCCTTAGATGAACTTGCTTGCCTCATAAAGTAAATTTTGCATCCTGAGAATTATTTATAGGCAAATTATGCTTTAGTCCAACTAGATACTCTAACCAAAGTCCAAACTGACCAAACTTGGCTTAACCGAACGGGAACGATGATTGAAACACGCTAACGCCCTGTTAGTTAGCACATACAAAACACACAGCAAAATTGCCAACCAGTCATAGCAGCGGACACAGAAGTTTTTTGTTCACAATAATAATTGTCTCTACCTCGCCGCTCACTTCCATGATAACATAATATAGTTAAGAGTAAGTGGTCACAGGTACAGTTAAAAAGGTATATACATGACAAATTATGATATTAAGCTTAGAAGACCTATTTTCGATCTCAGCTTCTGGATTATCACTATAGCCGGAGCAATTATACTCACATTCTTTTATCTGTATTTACGTGAACATTTATGCACCGCGATCATTGTCGGCATTATCATTTACGTCGGATTTGGTCTACCCAGATGGATTGGCAGAGAAAAACAGAAAAAAAGGGCTTTAGAATTAAAAAAATTGAAAAGAAAACGTGGGGTTTCTATAGCCGAGACCACGAAGGCCCCTGGATAAACTACATAAATTATCCACTAATAAAAAGAACTACTTATGCTAAAAATAAACGGTTTTACAGTGAATGGCTTATCATCCATGATGGAATAATCATTGTTAACCCTGGAGTTGCAACCGTAGAACTCAAAGAAAGAAAAGCAGAATATGATTATTCAAAAAAGCGTACATATGCCTGGGATGGATGCACTCCTAAAAGATTTTTCTTTTGGGTTGCTTTAATAGGCACTCCCGACTGGTGGAACAAAGAAGAAACCATTCTGACCCTTTCCAAATCACATGAAATTGAAAAAAAGATTGTATTTTGGCAAAGAGCTTTACATGCAAGTTTAGTGCATGATGCTTTGTATCAATACCTAGATAGTATCCCCATTGCAAAAATGCAGGTAAACCAGCTTTTCTTCGAAATGCTTAGAGATTCAGGATTTTCTTGGCCATTAGCTAAAACATATCATTTAGCTGTTCGACTCCTCGGCGCACGTGACATAAAAGAGAATACACCTAAGGAAAACAGTAATTTTACTGTCTCCCATATACCAAAATAGGATACAATATATGTCTAGACGTTTAGAACGTATATCCAGCTTCCAGGTTGGACCAAACAGTCTGCTTGTTTTTTGAAAAATATAACAAAACCCTAACTATCAACAATCAGCAAACAAAGCAGAACTGGAAATTTCCTGTTGTCACCAACAGACATGCCCACCTCCCTGCCACGTTGCTCACGTTGCTCACGTTTAAGTTTATCTATATGGCTATTTTAAAAAATAAAATAATATTTTTCTTATTCATTATTTTTCCTATATTTCCCGACAATTCTTTTGCCTGCGGCATGTGTGTGGACCATTCTCTGGATTGGATTGCTCCGTTTATTCTTCCCATGTTCCCTGTTGCAATTGTCTATTTACTAACACGAAGAATCCTACATGTTTTCAGAAAATTACCAAACACTGTATCCAAACCAAAATTAATAAATTTGATAGTTTTCATTATACTTGTAATTTTCCTATCGTTCATAGGTATGGGGAGTTTATGGTTAGTTATGATTGCAATTACTGCAGCGGCTTTACAAAACCACATAAGATCATGCATAACTACCTGGCAATTGACAAAAACATCACCAGGTACAAAACCTCAAAAAATATTCCACACCATTTTTTTTGTTTTATGGCTTATATCAGGTGTCGCAGCCATGTTCTGGACTTCTTCCAATGCGCGAATGATGTATCATTTAAGCTACAAAGGTGGACCCCTTGAACAAGCAAAATCATATTACGCAACAAATGTTATGCAACATAAAGAGCAGATAAAAACAGAGCTTGATTCTGCATGCAACAATCCATATAAAATTAAACCATTACTCTTCTCCAACCTATTCTTTCTATCATCTAAACTGAACGACTTATCCCTTGCACCCTGTATAGCAAGGCTTTTAATATCCAACCTCAACCGAGATGATATCTATTTTGATCTATTTTTTGAAGAAGGACTTTCTACCTTAAAATCTCTGGACAAGGCTATCTTAATCAAAACCTGTATAACCATGCTGGATTCTGACGAACTTTCTGAAAAGAATGTTGAAAATATCGGTTACAATTATGGAAAACGACTATTTTTGATATTATCTTACCTAATCAATAATAGTCAACAAAATGAATATAAACGATTTATTACTAAAGACAATATCAGTATAATGCAAAAATACCGATATCAAAGGGACATCAAGGAACAAGACAACTCCACAAAATCAAAAAACATTATCACCCTGGAGGGATTAAATGTTGACCTGGAGTTATTTAATAAATAAAAATGGATAATATTGGGCGAAAATATCCACCAACTATTAAAACAATTACTGAACCCTAGACTGAAAAACTTCTTGAATCCCAATTAATTGCCAACCATAACAAATGACACACAAAGTGTTAGCGATATGGAAAGAAGAGGAAACTTGAAATATCATTATTAATGATTAAAACGGCTCACTAAAAATAACTGGGACAATTATTACCTGCAAGAACTAAGAAGTAAACGCAATACTATACCCTTAAGACTTACAAGGGTCGCTTTCGGTTTTGCCGAGCGGCCCCCTACAGCTCCCGGATAGACTCAACGTTTCGTAAGATTAAAAACTTTTGCTTAAGTCAACAACGACTTACCCTGGGGTTCTGGCCTTAAGCTTAAAAGTAACAGAAAGTATAACTTATTTATTTTATGAGATATTATTTCTTGTTACTTTTAAATATAAAAATGAGGTGCCTGTAACCAGGTCACCTTACAAGAACTCTGCAGGTATTTACTTAAAGAGCCAGACGGGAAAGTTTCGTCCTTTAACCTTGCCTTTTTCCAAATACGAATAGGCTTTTGCGACCACATTATTAGCAATGGCGACATAGCTCTGTCGATCATAGATATCTATTTTACCAACATATTTGCCTTCAACACCGGCTTCACCGGTGAGGGCTCCGAGAATATCCCCAGGCCGTAGCTTATCCTTTTTCCCCCCCTCCAGGACAATGGTACGGTTAGGTGGAACCAAAGTGAAATCGGCGACATCTTTTAAGCTGTCAATATCGGAAAACCGGCGAGTTTCGTTGCGATAGGCTGCCATAACCGGAGCTTGCTGATTGGTGTAAAGCGTAATAGCCAGACCCTCCTTCCCCGCCCGGCCGGTTCTGCCAATACGGTGGGTATAGGTAACTTCATCTTGGGGGAGATCATAATTAACTACCATTTCAAGCTCTTTAATATCAAGCCCTCTGGCCGCCACATCGGTGCCAATCAGCACCGAACAACTTTTATTGGCAAAGCGTACTAGCACATCGGTTCGCTCATATTGTTCCAGGTCACCATGAATTGCAAGGGCATCAATACCAGCTGCTGACAAATCAGCCGCCACTACCTGAACCTCAGCTTTCGTATTGCAAAAAACCAGGATATTTTGCGGTTGGTGATGGGCAATTACCTTAATGAGGATGGCAAGCTTATCATCGTAGTCCACCTCATAGAAATATTCTGTAATCTGGTTAGGTTGCTCTGCCGATATGGTTTGGACATTAATCGCATTCTTCTGAATAGCCGAACTTAAATCCATAATCTTATCAGGATAGGTTGCTGAAAAAAGAAGGGTTTGCCGCTTTTCCGGCACATATCTAATCACCCTCTTAATTTCATCAATAAAGCCCATATCGAGCATCCGATCGGCTTCATCTAAAACCAAGGTGTCTAAATCTGCCAGGGAAAGATTCTTTTTTTCCAGATGTTGCAACACTCGCCCAGGAGTCCCCACCACGATATGCGCCCCATGCAGTAGCGAACCATATTGCGGACCAAAAGCAGCTCCCCCACAGAGAGTCAGAATTTTAACGTTATGGATAGCCCGAGCTAAACGCTGCAGCTCTTTTGCTACCTGATCCGCCAGTTCTCGGGTGGGACAAAGTATAAGCGATTGGACTCTGAATTTTTTAACATTAAGTTTATTGAGTACCCCAAGGCCAAAGGCCGCTGTTTTCCCACTTCCCGTCTTAGCCTGGGCAATAACATCACAATTGTTAAAAATATGGGGCAAAGTTTCAGCCTGGACCGGCGTCATGGCGTTAAAACCAAGTTCTTTGAGATTATGGAGCATCTCCTTAGCAAGAGGCAGGCTTGAGAAATCAGTGGTATTCATAATTGGTCTTTTATACTCATGGAAATTGAAAGTTGATTAGATTGGAGCTTGCCAACAAGTGGTACATACCGAAAAAAGTACTAAGAAAAGGAGGGCCAAGCTGCTCTAGAATTTTTAGCTGAGTGGGTATCAGAAAACGATAAAGTGCCAGTAGAAACGAATATGACATTAAGGACGTTTGTGGCTTCGAAGAGTTACTCAGTGTCTTTATCCAGGATGAATAACAAAATACCATCAAGTTAACAAGTCCAACAACGTCACGCCAAACAGCTTGTAACGAAGGGGACGTCATAGGGCAATATTTTTTGATTTAAAGCTTACAGGGGACCGCTTTTGATTTTGCCGGGCGGCCACAGGGGAACACCTCTACAACTCCTGGGTAGTCCTAACGTTTAGGAAAATTAATAACTTTTACTTATATCAACGGTATTGACATCATAAGGAGAAGCGAAATTCACACCACAGTTTCCTTTGACCAAATAACAACGATAAGTAATCACTGGGACCTCATATTTATGCGGTTGCCCCTACCCACACTAATGGACTATAGCGAGCTACGGAACTGCATAAACATGAGGCGTCTGTTACCACTTACCAGCTAATAGCTTATTAGATCTACTATTTACAAGCTATATGACCAGGTAAAGGTTTTCTCTTCTACTCCACCACAAAGGCCACCGAATCAATCATTGAACCATTAGCATCGCGCAATTCTACTGTCCAGTTGCCGGTCCAAGTTCCCAGTTTTTTGCTAACATAAGTACGCCAACGCGGTCCCATTTTTACAGGTAAGGTAACCTCATTACGAATGGTACCCTCATGAATCCATACAAAATTTACCATCGTATCGGCGACGATATCAGTTGCTTCCAAAAAACATGAAACCTCCTGAATTCCCGAAGCCACCGTGTTTATAATTTCCACCGGTTCCCGATCTACCACATTTTCACAGATAACTAGCCTAGAAACTGTAAAAACACTCCCTTCCACTGCATAAGAAGTAACGGTAAAAAATGACCCGGCAAACAACACACAAAAAAGACACAAAAAAACTCCACCTCTTTTCATCACACTCTCCAATCAGATAAAACCTTAATAAATCGATAGGCACTACAACCCAACAACCAACAAAATATTTTAACCCATATTCTAGTACCCGGCCTTGCGCTTTAGGGCGTCGGAAAAATAACGTAAGCGTTCACCAGCACTACGCCTACACACAACCAGACCGTATTCACATAGGATTAACTATAGCTCACCGGTCAGCTTGCACACATACGCTCCACCGGTAAACGCTTACCAGTCCGATGTTATAGAACTTTTCTTTTCAACCCGGTGAACGGATAGAAAATATCATTATCCCATCTGGAATTCTGCGCAGGTAAGCGTAGAATCCGATTTTGAGACATTTATTATTTTCCCCAACCCTTATCGATGGAAGCCATAACCTATAACCACATTCTGATTCAACAATTAATTTGTAAGTAAACACATCTCCATAAGCATAGAAAAGTTATATAGCATCGTTGGCGACAAAAAACCGATAGACCTGTAATCACATCTAAAATGAGGACAAACTCAGTAGTATAGTTACAGACTACATAGCCTGTTACTGAATTCCTTCTATAATATATTATTATAAAAATACTAAGAAACAAAAAGCAATTCTTTAGAAAGGATTATCCACAGGATGATAATAAGAACCAATTTCATCTATTAATTACATACAGACAGACATTAAACAAATGGATCTAAAAACCTTTGGTAAACTAATTACTATAATGTATTATCAATATATCAATATTCAACCAGGGAGAAACACCAATGTCATTTTTCAAACGCATGCTTTCCAGTATCGGTATCGGTTCGGCTAAAGTTAACACCATGTTAGAAGGAGAGTTATTTCATCCAGGAGAAACTATAAACGGCGTTGTGGAGATAAAAGGCGGCAATACGCCACAACAAATCGACGGCCTCTACTTCTCTATCCTAACATCGTATACCACCACAGTCCAAGTTGAAAAAACAACGGAACCCGAAGACGGCTCAGAGCCAGAAATTGAGATCATTGAAGAGGAAGTCACCAAAACACACACCCTCCATTCTTTTAAAATTGATGATAACTGCAGTGTGGAAGCCAATGAAACGAAACAAGTTACTATTTCCTTTCAGCTTCCTTGGGGAACCCCTCTTTCACAGGGTACAAGTAAAACTTGGATCACCACCGGGCTTGATATCAAAAAAGGACTTGATTCCAGCGATAAAGATTATATCCAAGTAGCCGCCTCAACTCTTGTGCAGGAGACATTGCAAGCCATGGATCAATTAGGGTTTGTTCTCAATGAAGTTGATTGTGAAGAGGCCCCCGCAGCACGACAACCTGATTATCCGATTATCCAAGAATTTGAATTCAAACCCAACAGTTCCTCCTTCCAAGGCCAACTTGATGAAATTGAGCTGGTTTTCATGCCCAAGGAAAATGAACTGGAGATCTACATGGAAATAGATAGAAAAATACGCGGCATATCTTCCTTTGTCGTGGAGATGATCGGCGGCGACGAGACACAACTACGTTTCTCCGTAACAAATGATGATATTGAAGGATTAAATGAAAAAATCAGCAACCTCATCACAACTAGGCTCTAAATTTTTCACATAACATATTCAATACTGCATGAATCAATCCCCCTATTCAACTCTGATTCAACAACATAAAATTATACTTATTAGGTTTAGCTCTAACATCATCCAAAGGTAATAATACGTTTTAGGGCCGGGGAAAAAATAAATTGATATTTCGACCTCTGCCCAACTTTTAACATAATTAGTTTCTAGAATACCGCACTTAAAAGCACCACCATGGACGGGCCACCTACAAGGGAAACTCTCAGCTTAGCCAGGCAGCCACAGAGGGCAATATTATCAACTTAAAGTTACATGGTTGTTCTTAGCCTTGCCACTTATCCAAACCTAAACCTTTTAACCCCAGGACATGCCAGTGAAGCAACAACCTGATTGGAATAAATATGCAAACGTCAATCTTTTACACAAACTCCATCAAGACGGATTGTTAAATGATGACGCTTTTGTGGCAGCTAAAAAAATCCTCCGCCCTTCTTCAGCTTGGTTCTCATGGGCAAACCAGCTTCTTTTAATTATCGGCGTTACCCTAGTATTAGCAGGTGTGATATTTTTCTTTGCTTACAACTGGGCTCAAATGGGAAAATTCCAAAAATTTGCCCTTATTGAACTATCTATAGTCAGTTGCATAGTTGCTTCCTTCTTTCGTGGAGCAGAACAGCTTAGCGGTAAAACCCTGATACTCAGCGCCTCTGTTTTATGCGGCGTATTACTGGCAGTATATGGACAAATATATCAAACTGGGGCAGATAGTTTTGAGTTATTCCGTGGTTGGGCATTTCTCATCTTTGGCTGGGTTATCGTATCCGAATTTGCCGCCCTCTGGTTTCTTTGGCTTGTTATAGTCAATACCGGAGTCATTCTTTTCTGGCTCCAAGTCGGCGAACCAGGACACGCTATAGACTACGAATGGCTATGCCTTGCCATTGGTATCATCAACAGCTCTGCACTTGCTTTATGGGAAACTGGTCTAAAAAAAGAGTTCAGGTGGTTAACCAGTAAATGGCTCCAACCAATTTTACTAATAACCATTTTAGTATCCCTATCAATCCCCTGCATTGACCTGATAATTAATTCATATGATTCTTATGACAAGCCAAGCAGTATCACATTTTATATTTCAGCCATTTGGGTACTCGCCACATCGGCCGGTTACCTCTACTACCGAAACAACAAACGTAGGATGACTCCCATTGCCCTAATAACCATGAATTATAGTGTTATCCTTTTAACCCTTATAGGCAAAATCATGTTCTATAATAATCATGGCAATGCAGGTACCGCCCTCCTTTTTGCATTCATTATTATTTGCGTGGTAGGCGGTGCCACTGTCTTTCTCAAAAAAGTAAATATTGCCATGACGGCTAAATCAAGAGAGATAGACAAATGAATAATAAAACCATTACCATAAAAGAGCTTCTCGCACACCCACAGGTATTAGAGCACATAAACAAAAGTGAAATTGAACAAATCCATTATGAATGTCAAAGAGAGACCATTCAAACAAACGACCCACTCTACATCAAGATACTCTCCGGGGTTGGAGCCTGGTTTTCAGCATTTTTCCTTATCATGTTTTGTGTCCTGGCAGACTTGCTCGATAACAGCACCAACGCTACAGTCATTGGGATCATTTTCTTCATTGCGGCAATATTTATCGCCAAGGCAAGTAAGGCAACATTTCTTGATCAACTGGCACTGGCATTGGCCATTGCCGGAAATATCCTGCTGGTTTTTTACCACCTAGGGATATTCTATAATTTTTCCTTTCTAACGCCGGTACTCATCCAGACCACTGTATGTCTGGTTGTTTATCCCCTTTATGCCAATGCCGTTTACCGTTACCTAGCTCCTATCTTACTCGCCTTACTTATAGCCGTCTGGATCGTTGAAGAACAACCAGCACACTTTATCCATTTTCTTATCGCTGCCGAAACACTACTTCTTAGTCTCCTGACCATTAATAAAAAAATACCTGCTAAATTCAACCCGCTGCTATATTCCGCAGCAACAATGCTACCTGCCACCTTACTCTTTTTAAATTTTAGCCAAATTTCTTGGTGGCGAATAGAATTTCAAACACCTATCCAAGTATCAAGTGTTCTGGTAACCGCTTTTACCATATACCTGTTCATTCATCTTGCGGGCGGAGCTAAGCATCTCCGCGAGCCATGGCTCATTACGGCCATCGGAACAAGTGCTCTACTAGGTGCTTTTACAACACCTGGGATTCCAACAGCTATCGCTTTACTTGTCTTGGGTTACAACTATAATGATCGCATACTTTCAGGGCTTGCCTACCTTTTTCTCCCAATATTCCTAATACTATACTATTACTCTCTCAATGTGGATCTTGCATATAAATCTTGGATATTAGCAGGAAGCGGCTTGATTCTTCTTACCGTAAGATTGCTTGCCAAGCGTTTTTTACAGCCGAAGAAGGATACAATATGAAACAGATAGTCTTAATAGCGACGACATTGCTTATCCTCTTCGCAATTAATTACAACATTGTAAAAAAAGAGGCTGTTCTAAGAAACGGCAAGACAATGCTTCTCCGTCTTGCCCCGGTGGATCCGCGCTCACTGATGCAAGGAGATTACATGATCCTACGTTATGCAATGGCCAATGAGATCCCCGACGAACTGCTAAAAAACAAGGGCTGCATCGTTGTCATATCAGACAAAAACAATGTAGCTAGCTTCTTAAGAATACACGATAATAACCCCCTAAAAGAAAACGAACACCTCTTATTTTACCGAAATCGAAACGGACTCCGACTTGGAGCTGAATCCTTTTTCTTTCAAGAAGGAAATGCCAAGCTGTATTCCAACGCCCGATATGGAGAACTAAAAGTTGATGAATCAGGAACAAGTGTCCTTGCTGGGCTCCGTGGTGATGATTTTTCCTCTTTGGGAACCAAAGGGATTCCAAGTATTAACTAAGGGCCACAAAAAAATATACCGATTTTTATACCCGCCAATACAAGAACCAGTAGAATAGACTCCAAGTACCACTATCAATTATCTAGAATCGCCCATTGCATGAAAAATAAAAAATACTAAAATAAAATAGTCCTATTGCCCCCCAGTAAAAGGAAAAATACCTACCAGCTTACGACCACAATGTGTGACAACAGTCCAACGAAGCATATTACCTACCACCTGATTTACATACACTATTTAACTAATTACTAAACCACCCGAAACACCTCCTGCTCTATAGCAGTTCACAATCAGCAACACTACAAATCTATCCTAAAACATCTATAATCGGCCTTACAGTCCACGAAACAGCAAATTTCCGCCTTGTAATTCCAGCTAATGCCGTATATAGTTCGGCCCTTTTTTCTAAATTTATACGATAAGGATGATGATGTTCGAGCTTTTTGTTCATAAAACCGCAAGTTTTAAAAATGATATACTGTCCGGCTTAACTGTAGCCCTAGCTTTAGTACCCGAAGCGGTTGCCTTTGCCTTTGTTGCCGGAGTCGACCCCCTGGTCGGCCTTTACGCCGCATTTATAGTAGGCCTAATAACTTCGGTTATCGGCGGACGCCCCGGAATGATTTCCGGTGCCACCGGTGCCCTAGCAGTCGTTATGGTCGACCTCGTTGCCACCCATGGTATCGAATATCTTTTTGCTACTGTGGTACTAATGGGCATTATCCAAATCAGCGCCGGTATATTGCGACTCGGTAAGTTCATACGGCTCATTCCCCATCCGGTCATGCTCGGCTTCGTTAATGGCCTGGCTATTATCATATTTCTTGCTCAGCTCAGCCAGTTCAAAATTAAAAACACCGAGGGAATGCTACAATGGATGAGCGGCTCCACCATGGTATTGATGCTTGGTTTAGTAGCATTGACCATGGCCATTATTCACTTTCTCCCAAAACTGACTCGCGCTATTCCCTCTTCACTGGCCGCAATCCTCGTTGTTACCGGACTTGCACACGGTCTAAATCTGGACACCCGTATGGTCGGTGACTTAGCATCGGTTTCCGGTGGCCTTCCTCAATTTCACATTCCAACCGTACCGGTTACTCTCGACAATATACTCATCATCCTCCCCTACTCGCTCATTTTAGCTGCCATCGGCCTGATTGAATCATTAATGACCATGAGCCTGATAGATGAGCTTACCGAAACCCGTGGTAGGGGCAATAAGGAATGTGTCGGCCAGGGTGTTGCCAACGTGGTTACCGGCTTCTTCGGTGGCATGGGAGGATGCGCCATGATCGGTCAAAGTATGATCAATGTAAACTCCGGAGGTCGTGGGCGACTTTCCGGTATTTCAGCAGCACTATTTCTTCTGATTTTTATCGTGTTTGCTTCAGGCCTTATCGAAATGATCCCACTGGCTGCCTTAGTCGGCGTTATGTTTATGGTGGTCATCGGTACCTTTGCCTGGTCGAGCTTCAGAATTCTCCATAAAATTCCCCGTACCGACGCCCTGGTACTGGTTCTGGTGTCCGGCGTCACCGTTGCCACAGACTTAGCAGTTGCCGTCTGCGTAGGGGTTATTGTCTCAGCACTGGTTTTCGCCTGGGAAAGCGCCAAACAAATCACATCACGCAAAAGCATTGATGAATCCGGTGCCAAAGTTTACCGTTTAAGTGGTGCTCTCTTCTTCGGCTCCGTGCGCAGTTTTCAGGACCAGTTCACCCCCAAAGACGACCCGGATGAGGTAATCATTGATTTTGCAGAGGCCAGGGTTTGCGACCATTCAGGCCTTGAATCCATCAATAGCCTAACCGAACGTTATTTGGCCAGAGGTAAAAAACTGCGTCTTACACACCTTAGTCCCGAATGTCGCACACTGCTAGATAAGGCAGGTTCCATGATCGAAGTCAACGTTGTTGAAGATCCTCGTTACCGCGTTGCCACCGACAAACTTGCATAATCACCCAGGACTCATCATATAATTTTCGTAAGCGTTTACCAGCATTCGCCTGCGCGCGATCAGACCGGATTGACATCGGATTAACTATAGCTCACCGGTCTGCTTGCACACATGCACAGCACTGGTAAACGCTTACCAGTCCGATGTTATAGAATTTTTCTTTACAACCCACAGTAAACGGTTATCCCCATAGCCATCAATTTTAGGAGATCTATCCGTTGGAACCACTAAAAACTGCAAAACTATAGTTTTTATACCAACAATTTACACCTGAAAAGCCAGATTCTTTCAGCCATTGAATTTGTGATGTTAATTTTGACATTTTGTCTTCTTTCATTCGCTCAAGCGCTGCGTTAAGTTCCTGATCAGCTACCCCTTCTGCCTTAACTTGCTCTATCCATTTATTCCTATATGTTTTCTCAATATTTTGTGCTTCACCTAGAACCTGATCTGCGTTTATAAAAATGCCACCTGCTTTAAGATGGGCGTATATTGTTTTGAATAATTTTTGTTTTTCCTTAGCCGTCAGGTGGTGAATTGAAAGAGAGGAAATTATTAAATCGTAATTTTGATCAAACGACTCTGCTTTTGAATAATTTGTGACAATAAAGCCAAATTCATTTTGATACCCCCTGACTCGCTCTTTAGCCTCAGCCAACATTTTATCTGAGATATCCATTAAATTTATTTTTGCGTTTGGATATCTCAAAGCCACCATCTCTGCCATTAAGCCTGTGCCAGCGCCAAGATCTAAAACTTTTATCTTTTTTTCTTTATTAAATGGGATGACTTCAATTGCAATTTGATAAAAGCTGTCAAAGCAGGGAATTAGTTTTTTTTCGAGACCCATCATACTGCGACGCATATTTATCAAAAACAGCTTTTACAGACATATTAATACACCGTTTCAATTAGCTTATTTCTTCAACTCGTGATTACTTATACATAACACTGTGACTCAACAAATGTGTCTTTCCACCGTTCCCCTGCAGCAACATGGTTAGGTTTGATATTTTTCTCACCTTGTGTATTTAGTCAAAAGAAACGGCAAGTTTGATAGTTTCACCCCCAGCAAAGTTAGCCTTCCTAGGCCATACATAAACTTGGTTTGGGCTCAATTTATCATAACCGGTACCATAATGGTTTCTTAATCCTGGGACACCTTACGTAAGGAGCTGGCCTTCTGCATGGCCACTTTCATACGTTTGCGCTCTTCTTCCGCCTCCATAGATCTGGTTCCACCCTTGATCGCATCTAGAAATTCAATCGCCTTAGGTGACTCTGAATCAATAATAGTGGTTCGCTGATTGGTGAATTGTTCCCAAATCCAATACTCACAACCAGCAAACCCTATGCTAGCATAATGGGATAGAAATGAATTGATATCTTCACCCACTGTATATAGATGTATATCGTCTAAATCATGGCTAATATACTTTATTGAATCAATATCATCCCCTTTAAAAACGACAGCAAACTGATCACCATTTTCGACACCTGCGAATGCAAGAAGATTCCTTGGATGAATTTCTAAATCGTATTCATCAGGTTCATAGTCATCTTCAATCCGAAAATTCATTTCAAGCATTTCGTCCAAAGATATGTTGAAATATCCACCACTGATGCTTTCTCCTTCACCTTCTAATCTTACCAAAGCACCATCTTTCAGTGACCACCAAATATCAAGCCCCCCAGCATTATTCAAAAGGAAATCCTTAAACTTTGGAGGTAACTCAATCCCAAATTTCTTCTCAATTTCAGCTAATTTATTATTTGAAGCAGGTGCATCGATTATGTTTGAATCGACGACAGAGCTGATTCCCATTAAATAGTTAGTAAATTGGTTCCAGTTTTCTTTCCACATTATAATTAACAATTCCTTTTAGGGGTAATAACAAATTAGGTAAGGGACATGCTCAAACCACTACCTAAAAGGCCGCAGCAGACATTCGCGTCCCGCCCCACCCTTTTATTATACGAAGCCGCTATACGACAAACAGTGCATCAGTAAATAATGAATTATTACATATTCATTATTTTAACAATAACAAGTTAATAACAGGATTGTTATATTGCCAGTTGTTTTTCCAAAAACTACATTTTTCTCTCAACAAATCGATTCCACAAAAAATACTCGTAATTCTATTATTCACTTTTTCCCATATTACTTCAAACTGATATCACTACTGGCAGCATAAGAGTCAAAGTGAGACTTGACCCCTAGGATGACCCCTAGGATTTCTGACCCAAGATTTCTTTGCGGCACGAATAATTTATAATACAGACACGATACTTGTCTCTTTAAATTTTCATAAGTTGACTCTCTTTTAAGATAAGGTTAATGATTAAGATCGTAGGTAAATAAATATTACTTTTTCCAGCCTAATTGCTTACTCAAAATAGTAAGGAGACGATTATGATGGATGTACCAATTATTTGGCGAGCAGTAATGATATGTTGATACTATTTGACACTCAACCAGGGATTATAGTTTTTCTGGTCCTTATTTTTATCGGAATTTTTACCTATATTAATATGAAGAATAATTCAAAGGAAATTCGATGTATTAATTGTGGTGCCGTAGTGTATGTTGAACAGATGAAGGCTGAAAATTGTACAGAATGCGGAGCAAGGTTAAATTAATATGCAAAAAATAAATAAGAAAGAAGTAATCAATTATATAAAAAGACATCCTTTACTGTTGAAAGATTTTGATTTGAATAATGACGGATTTTTAGATGATTATGAAATTAATAATATATATGCAGCGGTTGTCGAATATATTTCAAAAAAGTTAACCCATAACTGGCATTATTCAACCCCGCCAAATAGTGAAGTGTATGGGCCTGTAAATTTTGCTTCATTACCCAAGTCTAAAAATTCTTATATCAGGCCTGAAGGAAGTGATCTTTGGTTGCCTTATGATATCATCAAGGCGGCAAGGAAATATGAATTTAATCAAAAAGACAGGTTGATTGACCAGGTCTTACTTTCAACTTCAGACCAAATATATGGGTACAATATAATAGAACATAAGGGAATAGTTTGGGGAGTTACGGTGAGAGCAAAAGATTTTTTTACTGATTTTACCGCATCAATTCAGAATTTTTTTGGTGGCGA
>JAOTSI010000325.1 GCA_029865005.1 Desulfobulbaceae bacterium | reverse complement strand
AAGGTTTTCAGGGATGGTACATTGTCCTGCGTTTACTATTGAATGTATCGTTGATCAACGTTTTTTTATTGTTAGGAAACCTTCATGCTCCTTCCAGTTATTGGTAGAGTGTTTATAGGTGGACTGCGGCAGGGCAAGGAATGAGGATGAAAGACAAAAGTCCGATTGTAGAGCTTAAGTATCCCGAATTATTTCGTGAGAGCTGTTATATAAATGGTGAATGGGTGCGGGCGGAGAATGACGCCTGGATAGAGGTAAGGAACCCTGCTGATGGTAATGTTATTGGCAAGGTCCCAGCCTGCGGGAGAAATGAAACGGTGCGGGCGATTAATGGGGCCAATGCAGCGTGGCCTGCTTGGCGTGCCCTAACTGCCAAACAACGCAGTGATATTTTGAAGCGGTGGTATGAGTTGATGATGAGGCGACGGGATGATTTGGCCCTTATCATGACAGCAGAGCAAGGTAAACCATTTGCAGAGGCTAAGGGAGAAATAGCCTATGGCGCTTCCTATGTTGAATGGTTTGCCGAAGAGGCTAAACGGGTTTATGGCGATACCATTCCCATGGCACAGCCTGGTAAAAGAATTGTGGTGTTAAAGGAACCTATCGGAGTATGCGCAGCAATTACCCCCTGGAATTTTCCTTTTGCGATGATTGCTAGGAAAGTTGCACCAGCCTTGGCTGCCGGGTGTACCATGGTGGTAAAACCTGCTGAGCTGACACCTTTTTCAGCTATGGCTTTGGCGTATCTGGCGGAGGAGGCAGGCGTGCCGCCTGGGGTGTTGAATATTATCACTGGCCCGGCCAGAGAGATAGGTGCGGAGTTAACCTCCAGTCCTATTGTACGTAAACTCAGTTTTACCGGTTCAACTGAAGTGGGAAAATTGCTGCTGCAGCAATGTGCCGCTACGGTCAAGAAGGTATCCATGGAGCTGGGTGGTCATGCACCCTTTATCGTTTTTGATGATGCTGATATTGATCAGGCGGTTAGTGGCGCGGTGGCCTCTAAATATCGCAATAGCGGTCAGACTTGTGTGTGCGCCAATCGTTTCTTGGTGCATGAGAATATTTATGATGAGTTTGCAGCTAAATTCATTAAAGCGGTTACAGAACAGCTTCGAGTAGGTAGCGGTTTGGATAGTGAGGCTAATCAGGGGCCACTTATTAATCTCAATGCCATTACTAAGGTTGAAGAACAGATCCGTGATGCAGTGGGTAAAGGTGCAACCATTGGTTGTGGCGGAAAGCGGCTGAAGGGTGAGGGTTATTTTTTCGAGCCCACGATTTTGCTTAACGTTACCCAAGAGATGCTAATTAGTCGGGAAGAAACTTTCGGACCGGTGGCACCACTCTTTTCTTTTAAGACTGAAGAGCAGGCAATAGCCATGGCAAATGACACGCCCTATGGGTTGTCCTCTTACTTTTACAGTCGTGATATCAGTAGAGTGTGGAGAGTGTCCGAGGCTCTGGAATATGGAATGGTGGGGGTAAATACTGGCATTATGTCATCGGAGTCTGCACCCTTTGGCGGGGTTAAAGAATCCGGAATCGGGCGGGAAGGCTCTAAGTATGGCATTGAAGAGTATATGGAATTAAAATATATGTGTTTAGGTCTTTCTTAAAATAACAATATCAACTCTCAAAGAGTCTCGTGAAGAGGAGAGGATGTTGCAGCGGGTATTTGATCGGCAACAGAAACCTCTCCTGCTTTATTGGGTGGCCGGCCTGGTGTAAGGATGTCTTGATTGATCCGTTCAGCCAGTAAGCGAGTGAATAATGTTCGTCCGGCACCGCGAGTGAGGTGGTCGCCTCTTATGTAATGTTCTTTTTTTAAGCCAGGTTGATGAGTAAAGTCGAGGAAGGGGATGTTCTCCTCTGCTAGATATGATGAGAGTTGATTTATGTATTGTTTCACCTCTTCCGGTTCGGCTTCGGGGTCCAGGTCGCGAAGCCTTTTAACTCTGACAAAGAAAATCTTTACCCCGAGTTTCTTACTCTCCTCTATCATATGAGGGAGAAATGAGCGTGTTGGCGTGAATTTTCTCTCTTCCATTTTTGAATTCTTAAATGATTCCGCTTGAAGCTGGCTTTGATTAACTAGGTCTTTATTCAACCTTTCTTGGGAAAAGCAACTTTTCATGTAAGGCTTAGTTTGTTCTGCTCCAGTGATCTTTTCTACTAATTCTTCAATTTTCAGGTCAAAAGAATTTCTAAGGTCTGTTCTGTCTCTATAGAGCGGGAAGTAATATTTCATGTAGTATTTTACAAAACTTTGATCATCTAAATAGGCGAGTCGATCTAATACAATGTCATCTTTACGGGCGAAGTTATTTATAACTATTTTATATTTACCATTTACCCTGTATTTCGGCAGAGTCAAGAAGGTGTCGCGAAAAAAAATCCCGATATAGCGTGGACGATGCTTACATTTTGGGAAAATATTTTTCAGTGTCAGATACCACCATGCTGATGCCGAGCCGCCATTCCAAACTTTTAACGCTTTGAGTCCCAGTAGTTTGGAGAGTTGTTGGTCCCCAACTCCTTCACCGAGCATGGAGTTACCAAGCAGGATGATATCTGGTTGCTCTTGGTTAATTTGCTTTATGATTCCATGATGCATTTTGTCGCTTAACATGCATGAATCTTTAAGTTTATCAGTTCGATTGACCTTGTTGTATTCCTCGGGAGTATCGAAATAGAATAAGGTTATGAAAAAAATGGTTAGGATGAGTAGTGGTTGCAAAAGGTTTTTCATGGCAAAAGATTAAAATTGGAAATAAATAAAATCCATACCTGTTTCTTTATGGAAGATAACAATGAATAGAAGAAGCAAGAGGCTGATTGGTATTCTGGCAATGCGCTGAAATTTTCCCTCACCTGAGACAAGGGAAACTAGTCCCAGGGGCATGCATAGAATAATAATGTATAACATAACTTTTGTTGCGGCAACCATAGCCTCCATGTGTGTGGTTAACGAGGAGGAAATATTTAGGGCATTTACCATCCATTCAAGAGATGGGCTGCGAAATATAAACCAACCCAGCAATGTCCAGCAAGACATGGTGAGCCACGCGCTACCTGTTTGTAGCCATCCCTTGGGTTGCCAATTTCCCCCCAGTCCCAGCATATGATAAATCACGAGTAATAAACCGTGAAACACTCCCCATAAAACAAAGTTCCAGGCAGCACCGTGCCATAAGCCGCACAGGGTCATGGTTATCATTATAACAATGAAGGTATTTATACGGTTGTGGTGACGTGAGCCGCCCAAGGGAATAAAAAGATAATCTCGAATCCAGCTGGAAAGGGATATATGCCAGCGTCGCCAAAAATCAGAAGGTGAGATAGCAAGGTAAGGATTATTGAAGTTACGCATAAGCTCAAAACCAAATAGTCGAGCCGTTCCTCTGGCAATATCAGTATAGCCGGAGAAATCGGTGAATATTTGAATAGCAAATGCTGTGGTTCCGATAAAGAGTAAAAGACTACCTGGATGATTAATCATGTATATTTGATTAACAAAAGTGGCGATTGTGTCAGCGATAACCAGTTTTTTAAAATATCCTTTTAAAATCAGGGGCCATGCTTTATCAAAAGTTACCCAGCACCAGGTACGTTCTTTTTCCAGCTGAGGTAGAAAATTGGTTGCTCGTTCAATGGGGCCGGCAACCAGTTGCGGAAAAAAAGCGACAAAGGCGGCCAAGTCGATAAAATTGGTCCTAGCTTCCAGTTTTCCTCTGTAAATATCAATTGAGTAACTCAATGTCTGGAAGGTGTAAAAAGATATTCCAACTGGCAAAACGACCTGAAGTATGGGTGGGCTGAGGTGAAGGCCCAATTGATCAAGAACTATGCTGATGTTTTCTGTAAAAAAATTAAAATACTTAAAAACACCTAAAATACCTAAATTTGATAATAGGCTGATTATTAAAAATCTTTTTTTATGGTTCGGGAACCTTTTCATACCGCGTCCGCAAAAATAGTCGACAATCGTGGAGGCGGCTAATAAGCTACAAAACCAAGGAGAGATCCATCCATAAAATATATAACTGGCAACTAATAAAAGGATATTTTGATAAATCCTTTTGCCAATAGTCCAGTAGCAGCTAAAGACAAAAATGAAAAAATATAGATAATCAAATGAGGTAAAGATCATATAGTTATTTTGTAGTTAGGGGGGAGTTGTTATAAAAAATGATATGCAGTTATATAAATCAAGCAGAAGGAAAATAAAAGAAAATAATATTAATTATTGGTTGGAATTAAATATTTAAATCAGTATTCCACCTCTGAAACAGAGGTATGGTCAAAAAGTTATGAATGAACAAATTTGGGACATTTAATATTTTTCGCGGCCCATATTTATTGCCTACTTTCTAAGGGTGATGGGGGAAATGAAAAATCTATCTTGTGTATATTGTTACTTTTATAAGAAGTTGTAATCAAATCCCAAACAGGTATACATGGACTTGTAATTATATTGAAAATCGCGGCATAAAGGATTATGGAGATAGGTTCATTCTATTTTATTTGATTAGCTGTTATTGGGTTTAAAATGAAAAATATCCCATCATATTATAATCGGGAATAGTTGTGCAAAAAAAGATTCGTAGCGTATTTATTGGAGTTATTGCTTGGCTTGGGTTATTGCTAAGTGGTTGTGGTTTTATTAATTCATCTGATACGGTTGAACCATCTCTGTCCGATATAACCATTCCTGATAAATGGATGGGCGAACAGGCTAATTCCACCGCTGTACAGCCATGGTTGCAGGACTTTAATGATCCTCAACTGGTGGAATTAGTAACTGAGGCGATGCAAAATAATCGTGATTTGCATACTGCCGCTGCAAGGTTGATTGCCTCTGCAGCTTCGGTTCGCAATGTATCAGCTAATTTGCTGCCCACTGTGAATGCTGATTTCAGTACTGATAACAATTGGCGTGAAAGGTCGTCCTCTGGAAATTCCTCAGATAGTGTGCAAAGCAGTACTCATACTCTTGGGCTGAAAATGAGTTGGGAAGCTGATGTTTGGTCGAAAATAGCTGATCAGAGCAAAGCAGCTGAATCGGAGTATCAAGCAAACGAGGCTGAGTATCAGGCTTTTAGGCTTTCTTTGGTGGCCAATGTGGTGAAAACCTGGTTCAGGGTGCTTGAGGCTTCCCGGCTAGAGCAACTGGCAGGGGAGAAGTTTGCCATTGCTAAGCAAATTGTCCAGATGGTGGAGGAATCATATGCAAGTGGGCTCAGCCATAGCTCCGAGTTGCATACTGTTAGAGGAAGAATGGCCAATGGCGCTAATGTGCTGGCAGCGGCTAGG
>JAOTSI010000042.1 GCA_029865005.1 Desulfobulbaceae bacterium | reverse complement strand
ACCCTGCTTCGCGGGCCTCGATTTCTAGCAAGCCATTCAATTTCTAGAACTTAGTTCGATTTGCCAATCACCTATTTTATAAAGTATTAATTCGTAAAGAGATAATGAATGATTTAAGTTGTTGTAATACAGGATGCAATTGTAACCCAAACAATATGCCTAATAATAAAATGTGTCAATTAACAAAGTCTGCACACAACTTTAATGTAGAGGAAATTAAGAAGTTAACATCTAATCCAAAATTTATTTGTAAGTGTTGTGGAAGGACGGCAAACAGCAAAGAAGACCTATGTAGCCCGACATCCTTAAATTAAATTAAATTAATTTTTCATTTTTATTTTGTAAAGCATATAAAACCATTATTTCCTAATTAAAAGTGATAACATTTATATACCAAAACCATTATAGCTAATCATGGCAGACGATCATAAAAGTAATTCTGAGAAAAGTTCTGTAGAGCAAAATTTAGCAAAAGATTATGTCTCGAAGTCAAAACTTGGAAATTTACCCATATCTAATCAGATAGACGAAGCTATGAAAAAGAAGATGAATGAGACTCAAAAAGGAATTGAAAAATTCAAAACCGAAATATTAAAGAAGCATAAGTCCGTCGAAGCTATTGGTATAATTCCTGCACAGGCTGCGAAGAAAATTGAAGAAGAATATGAAATCTCCGGAGAGGATGCGAAGAAGGGGCTAATACATATTTTAACAGTAATTCCAGAAAAACAATTTAAAAACATTAAGCAAATTCGACTTGACGCAATTTCAGCTTCGAGAAAGATTAATGATAAATTTTGGGTACATGTTATGACCCCTGTCGATTTCTGGAATCTTGGTCTTGATTCTAAATTTGATATTATGGAGGCTATAGCGATGTCCTACCCTGTAATGGATAAGGGAATTCTGAGCCACATCAGAGTTGCACAAATCCACAAATCTCTTGTTTTGAAAAAATTTGAGAAGTATGTAACTTCATATGTAATCTATGGTTCCCTGACAAGAGGAGAAGCTAAGAAAACTTCTGATGTAGATGTTTCCGTTATTATTGATGATACCGACGTGAAGAGGATGCCAAGAGCAGAGCTTAAAGAAAAGCTACGTGGCATAATTTATTCCTATATTCAAGAAGCCGAAGCTATTGCCGGTGTGGGCAAAAATACATTAAATGTTCAAATCTGGCTAATGACAGAATTCTGGGAAGGTGTTAAAGATGCCCACCCTGTATTTTTTACATTTATTCGTGACGGAGTGCCACTTTATGACAGAGGAACATTTCTTCCATGGAAATCTCTGTTGCGAATGGGTAAAATAAAGCCAAGTCCAGAAGCAATTGACATGTTTATGTCATCTGGAAATAAACTTAAGGAAATTATTCAAAAAAGAATTTTTGACGTTGCAACACTAGATTTATTTTGGGGTATTTCAACACCAACACAAGGATTATTGATGCTTTATGGGCTTGCCCCGTCGACACCGAAGGAGACTGTAAAGTTATTTAGGGAAGTATTTTATGAAAAGGAAAAACTAGTAGAAGAGAAATATGTGTTAATTTTAGAAGAAATATTAATTAAGGTCTGGAAAGCCTATGAGCACGGAAAATTAAAACCAGGAGATATTGATGGAAAAGAACTAGACAGATTATCAAAAAATGCGATTGACTATATGAAAAGGATTAATGAATTAAGAGAGCAAATTGAAAAGAGAGTTCAGGAAAAATCTATTGAGCAGATTTATAATGATGTTTTTGGGATGCTTGGCTCATTATTAAAAAAGAAATCTGAGGCCGAGATTATTAAAGAGTTTGATGAAAAAATTATCAAAGAAGGAAAATTTCCTCCAAGATTCTTGGAAAATTTAAAATTAATTTCCAAAACAAAGAAAGATGTCGCAAACGCAAGAGTAAATAAAAATATTACTCAGAAAAAGAAATTAAAACCTAAGATAAAAAAAGATAATTTAACTATGAAACAAAGTAGAAATGTAGATAATGCACGAAAATTGGCGACAGAGATAACTACTGCGTTGATGGAATATACTCAGAGGTGCGAATTAGCAACAATAGAAAAATCAAGGTTCTTAATTAAGGGAAAAGAAACGAACGCCGAAGTATTCTTCTTGTCTAAAACCTTTATTATTCATAGCGGCAAGGTTCAAAAAATATTTGGTGAGAAATTAATAAATTCTACCCCAAAAGAACTTCAAGAGCAACTTGCCGCCCATGAGGGTAAGGAGACGAAGATAAATTTCAAATCCATAGGAGTTCTTAAAAAAGTTTTTGGAGAATTTGACCTAGTTTATTAAGTCGGGATTAAGATTATATTAATCTAGACTTTTCTAGAACAATATTAAAAATATTCCACATGTAAATTTTCTGCGGAAAACTTTATAAAGCAATTTTTCAAACAATTAACATGGTTACTGCAAAAGTTATTCAGTTTCGGAGAGGAAGGAAAAATTATAAGCCTAGACACTTCCTTATTGAAATTTCCGGTGTAGACTCTAGAGAAAAAGCAGCAGAGTTCGTCGGTAAGGCAGTTGAGTGGAGCTCTCCGGGAAAAGAACCAAAAACAATCACAGGTAAAATATCTTCAGCGCATGGTGGGAATGGTGTTGTTCGAGCAATCTTCGAAAAAGGTTTGCCAGGACAATCAATCGGTACTGATGTAGCAATTAATTAAGATGGCACTAAGAAAAGGATCAGCATATAGTAAGCGTTACGCAAGACCGTATACTAGAGTTTCTAAGAAGAGAACAAAATCTTATATCAAGACTGTTCCAAATTCTAGAATTGTGAAGTTTAAAATGGGTGACCTTAAAGGCTTCGCTGCAGGAGAATACCCAATTCAGATTCATGTAACTTCTAAAGAAAACTGCCAGGTCAGAGACAATTCTATCGAGGCTGTTCGACAGTTTTTCAACCGTTTTTTACAAATTAAGGTAGGAAAAGAATTTTATCTTGAAGTAAAGATTTACCCACATCACATTTTAAGAGAAAATAAAATGCTTACTGGTGCAGGAGCTGATCGTATGCAGACTGGTATGAGTCGAGCTTTTGGTAAAACAATGGGGCGGGCAGCACTAGTTAAGCCAAATCAGACACTTTATATTATCGGTGTAAAAAACCCGAAGGCTGAAGTTGAAGCACGAAAATTGATTAGATCTATTAAAGCTAGATTGGCATGCAAGGTTGCGACTGAGACAATATTAGCCCCGATTGCAGCTTAATTCTACATCTCCTCCCAAACAGCTAAAAACCCAAGTTTCTATTTATGGTTATGAAAACAAATCTTACCCCAATTAATGATGATGTTAAATCAATGAAAACGTTCTTTATACTCGGAAGAAATCCGGAATTATCTAGAATGGAAGTTTTAGAGTATTTGAAAGCTCGAGGAAGAACCCATAAAGAAGTTTTATTTGAGGAAAACCTATTGGTCGTCGAGGTAAATGAAGGCGAGAAATTTGATATTCAAGAATTTGGAGGAGTTATGTGGCTTGGTCCAGTCAGTTTTGAGGGTTCCCATGAAGACTTTGATAAATATATGAACAGAGGAGAAATTATTCCCGCAGATAAATTTTCCTATGCAGTGTTTGGAAATAAAGATGTACAAATTCTTAAGGACAAGTTCAAAAAAGAGAGAAAAAGGGCAATGATTAAGCACGGCCGAAAGCAAATTGAATTTCAGGGAGGAGAAAAGCAAGAACTACCTAAGGCAGACTTTTATATTTTTTATCATGAGTATGACAATGTGACATATTTCGGAAATGTAACCCAAGAATATGATAACACTGGTGTTAAAAATCGAGACATGAAGAAGCCAGTTCGAAGAGAATCTTTGGCAATTTCTCCAAGACTTTCTAAAATTTTAATAAATCTTTCGGGTGCAAAACCTCGTGATTTGCTTCTAGATCCATTTTGTGGAATAGGTGGCATACTTCAGGAGGCACTTTTGAAGAAGATTAATGTTTATGGGATAGATAAAGATAAGCAGGCAGCAGAAGGTGCTAAAAAGAATATCGAATGGCTTAAGAGCGAATATAAGATTGTGAGTAGCTGCAGGATCGAGAATAATGACTCTAGAAAGGCTCCAGACTTACAATTTGCCGCAATAGCTACTGAAACTCCACTTGGGAAAGTCCTTAGGAAGAAGCCAAAAGATAGCGAGGCCAAGCAGATAATTATTAACTTTGAAGCCTACATTATCCCGATTTTAAGAAGATTAAAAACCATTAAGAAATCATCTGCTAAAATTGCGATAACTTTCCCGACAATTAGAACATTTCATGCAGATGCCGAGAAAATCGCCAACAAAACAGGGCTTAAAATTTATATGAAACCAATTCTGGAGTCTAGGTCAGACCAGTTTATTTCCAGAGATATATTGGTTTTGAAGTGATTATAAACCCAAGCTGAATTTTAGCGCCTTGTTAATTTTTTTGTGCCTAGTACTTTAATCTGTTACTATTCTTCAGATACAACTAACAGAAAGCTTTAAATACTCAAATTTATATATTTTTTTATGGAAAACCAGAATATAGATGGAATACCTCAAGATGACTCCGCAAGGAATATGTGGAATACCTCTGAAGGCTTTGATTCCGTCGGTAAAGCAAAAGTTAACTCTCTAAAAGAGTTGGTCATAGAAATTAATGATATGATTAAAGAAAGAGAATCTCTTAGTGGTAAGTTTATCAGAGAGGGTGAGAAAATGAAAGTTAATATCAATAATTTCCTTATGGAGAATGCTCCAAAGGGAGAGGATGATTCTGAGTTCGCAAGAGAAAGATCTGAACTTAGGAAGAAGCAAATTGATATTTCTGAACTTCAGCTTAATGAAAAAATCGGATGTTGGAGAGACGTCGCACTATTAAAGAAAGAGCTTAGAGAAAATACTAAAGAATTAAATGAAAAATCATCCCGAGCTGATATGCTTGGAAAGATTTTGAGTGATTAAAATGATACAAAGAGCGTTAACCGTCGAGGAAATTTGTAATAAGCTTAGGCCTGTCTTTGGAAAGAAAATTGACGAGGTTTATTTTCAGTATACCGTTGCGGATGGACGAGAAGAGAGAGAAGAAATTGTTCATATCCTTAATTCTCTTTATCAGAAACATTTGAGTCAGCTATTAGATAAAGGTGTCTTGCTTGAGCCTCCGAGAGAGGAATTAATTGATGGAACTTATGATTTGGGAACTATAAATTATGCTGGTAAAAAATTATTTGATTTTAAATTAAGAGAGAAAGACTGGCCAAGGCATATTTGTGTAAGTGGAATGTCTGGTTCTGGTAAGACGACATTTGCTTTCAAGGTTGTTGAGGCACTAAATAAACATCACAAACCTTATTTAATTTTCGATTGGAAGAAGTCTTTTAGGCCGCTTTCCGCAAATGATAGTGGGATTATGACTTTTACAGTTGGTGACGAATCTGTAAGTAATCTATTTAAGACAAATATAAACCAGCCACCTAAGGGAGTTGCTCCGAAAGAATGGATTAATGTTTTGTCTGATTTGTTAACTGAAAGTTTTTCGGCATCATTCGGAGTTCATAAAGTAATTTTGGAAACACTTGATGAAGCTTTCAAAGAATGGGGAATATATAGTGGTTCAGAAAATTACCCAACATGGAATCATATTAAGTGGAGACTAGAAGAAAAGTTGGAAAAAGTTCAAGGTAGAGAAGCAGGATGGTTAGAATCAGCTTTAAGAATTGCGACCGTAATGACGTTTGGAGAATTTGGTAAAACCGTAAACTACAAGGGAGATAATAGTATTAGCGTAGAGGAATTACTAGATAAGAAGGTAGTTATGGAGTTAAATTCATTGGGAAATATAGAGAAAACGTTTTTCTGTGAATTTGTTTTAACATATATCTATAAATTGAAAAAGGCGCGACAGAACCAGGCCGATGCTGGATTTGATCATGCGATTATCGTCGACGAGGCACATAACATTTTTTTAAAGAAACCTACAAGTTTTTCTAACGAAACTACAACTGATATGATTTATCGAGAGATGCGAGAGTATGGCACGAGTCTTATTTGCCTAGACCAACATATCTCAAAAATTTCCGATACAGTTAAGGGTAATAGTGCATGCCACATTGCATTTCAGCAACAGCTACCTCAAGATATTTATGACGTAAGTGAAATTATGAGTCTTCGAGAAAACAAAAATTATTTCTCGCAACTACCAGTAGGAAGTGCTATTGTAAAACTTTCAGAAAGATACACTATGCCTTTTTTGATAGATGTTCCGTATGCGGAGATGAGAAATAAGCAAATAACGAATGAGTATATTAAAAATAGAATGCAGGCAATGATGATGGGGAAGGATTATGAGAACAAAGTAGACCCCGAATTCAACGAAGCTATTGAAAATCCAAAGGTTATTGAGCAGCCTGTGGTTACTGAAAAGCCTAAGGTTGCCGAGAAGCCAAAAATCAAAACCAATACTAGTGTAACAGATGATCTAAGCGAGACACAAAAAATAATCTATGATTTTGTTATGAAGCATTTGGATAATGGAGCAAGCTTAGAAGAAATTGAAAAAAATCTGGAGAGAGGAACTACTCAAGGGAATTATACAGAATCAGATTTAATGAAAGTTATTAATTTAGTCTTTGAAAGCCAATTATCTTTAGCTTATGAAAAGGTGGAAAACGTCAAGCATAATAATTTACAATCTGATGAAACAATCTTTTTAGAATTTTTGCGGAATAACCCAGAGCACAATCTAAGCACAACTGAAATATACAAACAACTAGGACTTTCTGCGAGAAAAGGAACATTTGCGAAGAAAGGATTAGAAGAAAAAGGATTAATCAAAATTGAAGAAGTAAAATATAATAAAGGTTGGAAAAAATTAATTCGACTAAATCACTAATTACACTTACAAAAACAAAACAAATACACAAAACAAACAACGACTAATAACAACAGTCAATTATTATAAAATAATTAACTCAATAACCCACCACAAACAAAAAACATTGTGTACAAACCAGAAAAACCTCATGGAAAACCAAAAATTTCCACGGAATAAGTTTATCTAAAGAAAATTTCTATAGAGTCATCTCTGTAATAACTGTAATACCTTAGCGGAATACCTTAGCATAGGGTATTTCATAACAAAACGAACAAATATTGCCGGCAGAATATGTTGTAATTTTAAACATGAGTCTAAATTCTGTTGGAATATCTAATATAATAAGTTCTGTTTTTGGAATAGGTAAAATGGGAGCTGCAATGGTTGTGGTTTCCGTGAAATAAGGCGCTGACCATAATGGCTGCGTAAAGTAGTATAATTTAAGAGGAGGTACCATAATGGACCAAATTTTGGAAGATTTATTGAAGTCGATTTTGTTGTTGCCCGATGAGAGGATTAAGCAAGTTCTTGGAGGCCATACTGATGCTTTTAGTTTGGCTGTTAGTAAGAGGATTATCGACCCAAGTGTTTCTTTAAAATATCGCCAATTGAAAAGGCAAATTTTTGATAAGGAAGGAAAAATGATTGAAAATAACGAAGAATTCCGCGCTTTGATGGAAAAGCTTATTCAGAAAAATAGATGGAGTAAGTGGATGTTGCTTCTGTTTCTAATTGTACCAGAAAACAAATATATTTCCCGTCATTTCGTTGATGAAGTTATCGGCGAATGGGGATATGGGCGAACAGTAGCTGCTCGTAATACTGGTAAACGTATCCTCGAGCATCCCATGATGACAACCCTGGCAGGTATGTCTAGGGGAAGCGTGCGATTGCTTGAAAGAGAAAGCCTTATCTCGGACAAATACAAGGGAGATGCTGGTCTTGCAAGGCTAATAGCCTTTTGTGATGAGAATGTCCATGGTCCAGTAAATGTTTTTGACAACAGGACACAGTCTGTTTTTAGGCTAACTAAAGAAGGCCGGGCACGTGCAGAGTTATTTTTCAAGCACCTCCCAAAATACCATAAATAAACAGTGCACCCCACTTAAGACCAGTGGGGTGTGCTTTATATCAATAATCAAAGCTAATCAAATCACATAAAATAAGGTGAATAATATGAATAATAATATCGGAAATCAAGCTGACATCATCAAGAACCTTAGAGAGGAAAGATGTAAGCCAATCTACAGGGCTCCAATAGGGAGAGTTAGAGAAAGTAGGGGGAGACGAGAAAGTGTAATCCATTTTTTTCCAAAAAGGGTGCACTTCAGGGATGGTTATATTGACATCTCATTCACCATCAAAGATGGAAGGATTCTGACATCGCTTTCCACACATGTGGCAACCGTATCTTTGCCGACAGGGCAGGAGTTAACCCTGGAAGAAGCGGCGAAATTCTTGGTCTGCGTCTCTATGAAGTTCGGAGGCAAGCAACTTTGTCAGTTTTGTCCTAATAATAAATAAGGAGCCTCACCATGATTAATATTCTCGTTTTAGCCACCTGTATGATGGTTGTGTCCAATATCGCACATAGGAGTGTCAAGTATGATATCTCATTACTCGCGGCCATAGTCGCAGTCTTACTTTCGCTTCTTAATCTCAGTACCATCATTGCACCAGATGCACCAATCACGCCCGAGATGTCTGCCGCAATATTTGCAGCAGTAACAGCGACACTCGCGACACTCGCAGTACTGCTTACGGTATTATATACCATATTTACGATAATTGTCATATTGTTCAGCCACTCTTCGGTGCCAACCAGAAAGGTGCGCACTGAACCAAGCAGGGAGATATTGGTATGTTACTGGACAGCTTCGGCCATGTTCTATGTATCTGCAATCATAGCGATGATTCTCAACTGATTCTCTGAGAATTTCAGTGGCGGTGTATGTTTTTGCCGTCGCAATTCTGAATATTAAAACAAAGGGAACTTTATGACTGGTCTGAATTTAATCCTAGTGGTGATATTGTGTTTTTTCGATATCAATATTAAAACCAAAAAAGGGAAGATTTTTTTCTTCGCTGGATTGCTACTGGAAATGGCGTCCGTGGCTTTGTTTGAGATTATAATTAGATGGATTGCCAATAATCTTGGCATGTTTGAGGAATTGACAATCCAAGTTAAGATGCTTCCGGTGTTTGCATTAGGCGAATATCTCATTATTTCGTCGACCGCATTCTGTCTTTGTGCAGGATGGAGGGGTGGGCCGGAATATTTGATGAGCATTAATAACACAAAGACTCCCGGGATTATCTATGAAATCCTACTGGGGACTTGTCTGATGGTGGCGATCGTGTTAATAGCTGGGCTAGTCGCCTATTACGCAAAACTGTCTCTTGGTATGGGGTTTGCTGTGGGTTCATATCTCGGAATAGTCGCTGCAATAATCGCAATAACCTACGGGGCTTATAACGAGCTCTTAGAAAAATGATTTAAGGAGAAAAATCATGAAATATACATCAGTAGTTCTAGCAATTCTCGCAGTAGTTCTTTTTGCTATCCCAGTATTCGCCAGCAACTCTGAGGCGCTTGAGGTAGGAGTAAATCAAGAGATTCAAGTCAGTCTCTCTCAGATTATTCATGACCGAACAATTCAGACCCCACCCGAGTCAAGCCGGGAAATCCAGATAACTTTCCCGCAAGATGTTGAAAAAATAAGGGCTGAGAATAATGCTCAGGCTGACCTGGAAAATATAGAAAAGTTACGGTGTTCGTTATTGTTGATCAGCATTATCTTTATGCTGGTTGCGTCGGCCTCGGTTGTAATAGGTGTTTTCTATTTGGTCAGGGGAAAACGCGATATTGCTATCAACTATTACTACTGTTTTTGGGGATCACTGTTCCTTTCAGCATTTCTGATTATGTCATCAATAGTCTTAGCATAGTTCAAAGAAGTACACATTGACATGAGTTTAGTTTGGGTGCACTTCATATCTAACCAAGTGATGTATCTAACAACCAAGGATACATCACTTTAAGGAGAAAAATCATGAATATCTTGGAAGATTTCATACTCGGGTTAAGACCTGAAATATCTCTCGTCGCAGGATTGTTTGCATTCTATATAATTACGGGAGGAATGCTAATTCTCATCTGTGCCTTCAAAAAGAAGGGATTTCGTAACCTCTTTGATCTACAGAAAAACAATCGCATCGGCGTTATTGCCTTTGTCCTTGTGGGGCTATACATTATGGTTTTCCTCGGCATCTTTTTCGCCGCTACGTTCAAGATGGCAGGCCTGCAATTTTACACAGGCATTATTTCAGGATCCGCTGTGGGCTATCTATGTGGACTGATTCTTTGTGTCCTCGGATTAAGAGTAGAACTAGACAAGAGTCAAGGAGGAGATTAGCTATGGATTTATTGAATGGGTTGGGATGGCTGGGCAAGTCTATTATTGCTACACTTCTAGCAACCCCCTTTATTGTGTTTTGGAGTGTATTTGTAAAAACAGGAGCTAAGCCTGAAGCCATGATATGCACATGGTTTACAGGATGCATCATAGGAATCTTGTTAATAGCCCTGAAAGTTGGATTTGTCAGGGTTGGTGATTTGTCTATCAAGGATTTTCTGCCAACAATTCCATTACTAATAATCTTAGTGATGGGCATCCTCTTAGGAGCTTATGCTAACGTCTTACTAAGTCAGGCAATGTCATCTGCTCCAAATTCAGCGCTTCCATTTGCATTATTCGGGTTATCTAGTGCGGTTGCGTTTATTTTATCCCCAGTTGTTAGTGCAGCCTTTCCCAAACTTTTCTATTCGGCAAATTTCAGCTGGGTAAACTTTTTGGGATTGGTTTTGTTAGCAGTTGCGGTAAGCATGATAGTGTATCAACCGACATCAGCAATTCTTTCCAAATAATAACAAACCACTAAGGAGTTTTATCATGGGTGATAAAATCATCGCAACCATAATCGGGGTAGTCATTTGTGGTATGCCCCATGGCTTTATCTTTTTGCAAGATGCCTTTTTGAGCCAGCCGGGTTTTGGCAAAACCTGATTCTCACAGGCATCTTTGTATATATTCTAGGGTTTATGCAATTAATCCTGCTTATTGTACTCATTGTTTGGATTGCGAATGTCTGGAGACAATAATAAAAAAGTGCAATCAAATACATCACCATTAACTCAAGGAGGAAAATGTGGCAGTACGAAAGATGCCAAGGTCGGGTGGAAAACTTCCGCCAAAAACCAAGAAGCAGAAAAAGTTGAAGAAGATAGAGAAGAAGAGATACAAACAATATCTTAAGTATTTGAAGGAAGCACCAAAAGGGGGGTGCCTATAAAGCTTCACCCGCTACAAAAGAGTTGCCCAATAATGGGTAGATAAAAATCTCAAAGGAATGGAGGAACACCATGAGCAGAACTATCTTGCAGGCGCTGTTGGGAATCGAAGAGCGGAAACTCGGCCTCGATGAGATGAAGCGTGTCCAGTGGGAAATTCAGAACTATCTGGAAACCCCGCAAGGACAGAAGATGATTGAAAAAATCGGCATCGAAGGAGTCGTTTCCCAACAGATTCTCGGCATGCGAATTGGCGCCACCGTCACCGGCACCGAAATTACCTATCAGGATGAGGCCGCAGCAGTAACTCAGGGCTGCACTAATCAAATCACCGCCCTCAACACTGCACTTGAGGCTTTCCAGGACAAGAAAAACCGCCGGATTGAATTCTGGGACAACCTGCTCAAGAAAGTCAAGGACTGGGTCGACGGACATATCGCCGCCAATAACCGCGCCATCCAGGCTCAGGAGCAATCTACCAACCGCGATACCAACCGCCTCACTGCCAAGAGCCAGGAAGTCGCTTCTGTTGTGGATTTTTTTGAAAACGCCGGTGCCCCTCCTATAGCTGAATAGCCACTGCTGCGGTATACTTAGAAAAAGCCCCGCTTAGTAAGAACAGCATACCGAGCGAGGCTTTTTTTCTTAACCATTCTACACAAAGAGGTAAGTAAGATGAACAAAATGAAGCACCTTAAACAAATCTTGGTTACAGCAATTGTAACCATCGCCGTCCTCGGCTTCACGTTTCCGATGATGCCGGATCTGGCAAATGCCCGTGGCTTTTCCAGTCGGTCGTCATTCTCCAGCTCCAGATCGTCATTCTCCAGCTCCAGATCGTCATTCTCCAGCTCCAGATCAGCATCAAAACCAGCTTGGGCAAACAGGAGCGGTGGACTTTTCGGCGGCAATAAAGCCCGGAGAGTCAAAGCCCCCACTAAGCCTCAAACCAGAAAGAAATTTGCTTCAAATTCCAAGGCTTCTTCCGTTGCCAAAAATTCCGGCGCCAAGAAACATGGCCTGAAGCTCGGTAAAAAACCGCCCAGAAAGATTCCTGGAAGTTCAATGGATAAGAAATTGTCCAAGAAGGCAGCAAAGAAGCGATCTGCTGAATCGCTCAAGAATTATAAGTCTCAGCAGGACAGATTCAAGGGGAAAGCCCAAAAGACTGATTACTCCAGTCCAAAGGCCAAGAAAGATCTTAAGGACACCTACAAAAATGTAGGATACTCTGATCCCAAAACGTACACGGATCGCCGGGACAACTTCTATAGCAATAACGGGTATAATATGCCCAACTACGGATACAATATGAGTCCGTCCTTTGGCATATATGACACCATGTCCTTGATGTACGCCATGGACCATATGGATAACCCGATGTATTCCATGATGTTTTTTGCTAACCGGCACAATCCCGGCATGCTTCTGTTTATGTCTGCCATGCACAACAACAAAAGTGGTGATTCTGCTCAGGATGCTAAAATCAAAGCGCTTGAGGCCAAGGTTGCCAAGATGGAAAAAGACGGCGTGAAAGCCGAAGCCGGTTATGTTCCTGAAGAAATGGGTGACCTGATTCTGACCAAGGAAGCTGTTGATACAATGGACGCACAAAATGTTGCAAAGTTGCGTTTCGGAACAGCCTCCAAAACCGGCAATTACTTCCGGTTCGGTCAAATCCTCAAAGTAAATGCCCCGAGCAACCTTAAGGTTATGGTTGCCGAGACTCGTGGTAGTTACCAAAACCTTGAGCTTCTTGCCTCTGGTAAGATTGATGCAGCCTTGGTTCAATCTGATGCCTTTAAGCTTTACGGAGAACAGCATCCGAAGGCAGATCTTTCTTCTGTTCAGGGTACAATGTACCAAGAATACGCTCACTTGATTGTCAATCGGAAATCAGGAATAGAGGAACTCGATGACCTCAAGGCCGGCAAAAATACTGTCTTGGTTCCCAGCGGTAGTGGTATGGAAGTTACATGGAAGAACATTGTGAAAAGTGATTCTAAATATGCTGGCATCAGGACTGAAAACCTGAGCGGCAATACGGCATTGCTTCGGGTGACAAGTAACCCGAATGCCGTGATGTTTGTTACAATCTCGCTCGGCTCCAGAATCTTGGCCAACGCCAAGAAGCACAAAAAAGACCTCATGATTGTCGCAGTTGATGACAGCGATCTCTTGAAGATTAAGGATCAGTGGGGGAACACAGTCTATACAAAGGCTGAACTCTCGGCGAAAAACTACAAGGGGCTGATTGAAGATGGTTGGCTCTCGGATACAATCAACACGGTCGCACTTAATGCAGTCCTGGTTCTCTCCAAAAAATGGACAGAGGATCATGGGCAAGAAGGGGTTGAAGCTTTCTCTACCTCGGTACTGAAGGCAAAATCCATAATGTCAAGTTTTCTGAAATAAGGAGTCGTCATGTCGTTGATGAATTTGGGGAAAAGAATCCTCAAGAAAAAAGTTGAGAAAATGAAAGGGGATAAACCCAAAGATCGCATCGATGGTATCCTACCCATGGGGATTCATATGGATGCCAAAGTAACCCTTGACGAGACACCGTTCATTCTGGCTGATGGACTCGGATTTGAATTTCCGGGCACTGACAATCTTGTCAAGGCTTTTGGAACTTTTGATCTTCTTGGCGGTAAGTTCTTCAGGGTATATATGAATTCTGAAGACGAGGTCTCCTTCCTTGAGATTGCTATGGATAATGGGGAAGTAGCTCAGTGCCGACTCTTCCGCCAAATCCATGAGCTCTATCCCGAGAGCCTTGATGACCCGGAAGACATGGACCCGGATGCCGATTACTGGCAGCACTGGATCGGCAAGAAGGGCCACATGCGATCGGAAGAATTCATAATCACTAATGACGATGATTCCGAAAGTGTTTTCGGCAGGGTTTGGGAAAATCCCGGACCAGCATATATCCCGCCCAAGGAATACACCGAACAGATGCATTTCGATCCATGCGGTGAGAATTCTGAGGAAGTTCAATGTCAAGCGATGTTGTTCGGTCGACTTCTGAGTGAAGAAGAATATGCCATAGCTGAGTTTCTTCTCATTCAGTCTGAATCTGATTCTGATGGCGCCCGGATCGTACTTTATCTGGGCGTGGACATTAACCCAGCTTCGCTGGAAATCATATAACCTCAATCGTGCCATAAGGATATGCGCAATCCAGAATTACCAACAGAACATTAACAGAAACACAAATAATTAAACAGAGAGGACTTACAGATGGATTTCGGATTACTTCTAGGAATGGGAAAGAAAAAGGCAGGCCAGGTTGGCGATCAGGTAACAGCAGCGTTGGTTAATTTTGATCCTGAAACCGCCACCGAGGCCCAGATTGATATGATGAGCAATGGTCTTACCGGTCTCTTGGAAGAAGTTGCCAAAGCTCGGGCTGAATACCAGCGCGAACAGAAGGAAGCTGATGAGATTAAGGCTCTCTATAATCAGCGTCTGGCGGCTGCCGAGAAGCTTGGTAATATGCTCGCAGATGAAAGCCTTTCCGCCGCCAAGCGCAAAAGCATTGAGGCGAGTCTTCAGACTTTCTTGCAACAGATTGAAGACATGATGCCTGATGTCGAGCGCGAGGAATCAGAGGCGGTAGATGCCAAGGCCCTTCTTAATGACCTGGAAGGCCAGGCAAAAGGTATGGCTGAAGATCTCAAAAATGCCCGCAAGCTTCTTGTTGATGCGCAACGTGATATCAAGAAAGCCGGAGCCGAAAAGGAGCGGAATCAGCGTGCACAGGAACGTGCAGAAGTCGCTGCCGGCATCAAAGAGAAAGCAGGTGGTATCAATATCGCGCTGGACGCAATGCGTACCAAGGCATCTGAAACCCGGGTCGAAGCTGACGCGGCCAAGATGAAGACCGACCTCCTCAAGCCGACCAACCTTGAGGAAGATGATCCCAACATCGCAGCCGCCATGGCCGAAGTTACTGGTGCTACCGAAAGCGCAAGCCTGAGCGTCCAAGATCGCCTGGCCGCTCTCAAGAAGAAGAAATAATACCGGCTTTGCGGTATAAATCTATAACAGACTAGGGTTTAAGGGCTGTATTTCTCCTTGAGCCCTGGTTTTTATTTTTACAATCTTTTTATGGAGGTAACACACTATGGAACCGATTACGGTTACCCTTGGTGCATTGTTTCTTGTGAGTGGCGGAGTGTTTATTCTTTCTCGCTCTGGTTCATCAGATGATGAGTCTACCGGTGAAACATCAATCCCCTTCACCCCTACCCATCGTGATCCGCTCGACGATTCCCTTTTGACTGATCCTGTTACCTTGGAAATCAGGGGGGCAAATAAAATCATCCGGATGCAGGTAAATCGCTGGAATAGAATCACCTATCTCCACCATGGCCCCTCAGCTTTTCCCTTGTTGCGGAATCGCAGCCATCCCAGTGATTACCAATACCATATTGATGACGGCGAAGGAATGGATGTTTTTTACATCGCTGCGCTCTATATGCTTCTTGATGATCCCCAATTCGGCGGCTATGATGCCATGGAGTCAGCATACCAGGCTGATTTTGGTGGCGGTGAATTTGGCGGTGCCGGAGCATCTGGCGATTTTGACGTACCGACCGAGCCTGAAGAAGTAGATG
>JAOTSI010000041.1 GCA_029865005.1 Desulfobulbaceae bacterium | reverse complement strand
TTCTTCATTATTTTCAGAAAAAAATTTTAAATCAGTCACATTACGTTTTATAGAGCTTAAGTGCTTTCATAAAGCTCATCAATTTCCCAGATAGACTTCCATATCGTAAATATCAACTCGATTTGCCATCTCATTCGATGGTGGTAAAATATTTTGATGAGTGTAGCTTAAAAAATACTCAGATCGGTCTTGACATTGGGTCCACTTTAGTCGGACCAAGCCATATGCATGATATTAAAAGGGGACAGTATCGAGCAACACTGACAAGTAATTGATTTTACATAGGCGGGAATGCCATTTTAGGGTCAAAATGGACGGATTAAGAGTGCGTTAGATGAAAAAAACCACCCTCAGCTGGAGTTCACACTCCTCTGCTCGTCGGTTCTTTTAATTCCGAAGAAGTGCTCGTAAACGGTTGCGGAACCACTCCACATTGCCATCGAGACAATGTGGGCCAATAGTCCTGGGTTAAACCACGACAATACGATAACTTTACAATGGCAGTTGAAGCATTTAGCCCTTAAAATAATTTGCCTCTAAATGAAACTCAGTAAACCGGGATTGGAAGGACCGTGGATGGCAGCACTTTCGTTGCTATTTAAAAATTGTCCTTGGACGCTCCTCCAGCCGACAATTACCGAATTTTCAACTGAGTTTCGTTTAAAGCCAAATAAAATCAGGGAAAATACCTTTTCTAGATAATTCCGAAGCTGCCCAACGGGCACTTTCCTTCGACACTTGGATATCCAAACTATATGGTACTTGCATTCCCGTCTTGTGTGACTTAAACTGCTTGCGTTGTTCATTGAAGCCTCCTTCTTGTGACTTTGAGCGGTCCACGAGTCTGGAGGCTTCTTCATTTTGTAGGAACTGTCTAACTTCTATTGTCCCTTGGCAAGGCCGGTGGGTTACTGAGAAGAAATTATAATATTCTTATTTTTTGCACGATGGTTCTCACAACGAAAACAAGGGTTCGATTCCCCTTGAGGATACCAAGAAATTCCGGGAAACCTCAACCAACCTATTAATTATCTATAAAAACATGAATTCTTCTGCAACCACCTTAGTTGATATATTTTCGAACCAAGATGAGCAAGGCCATGTCGGATCCGACTTACTTTTTCAATCACCTTCTGAGCAGTTATCCTATCGCGAGGCCTGGAGTTCCATTATAACCCTTGCCGCCTTTTTTCAAGAGCTAGGTTTGCTGAAGCGAGACAATGTGTATTTAGCCCTGGAAAACGGTCCGCAATTCATAATCTCCTTTTTTGCCATCTTAAAAGCTGGAGCCACGGTTGTTTTACTAGATGATGCCACGAGTTTACAAAAAACTGGAAATACAGACGATCCCGACCTGGTTTGGTCAGTGAGCAGATCAACATCAAAGGCTAGACAAAACGCCATTGTCACACTTGATCCATGGGACAAGTCGGTTTTTATCAAAAAAAGCAAAGATGGCTTGGAACAAGAGAATATTTCCTTTGAAAACGTTCGCTATTTTGTCCCAAATAACACCTGGTCGCCACTTCCAGAAGTTAGCCCAAAAGATCTGGCGGTTACCTGGAAATATTTTAACGAAACATCAGAAGAGGATATAAAAACCCACCAAGATTTCATTGCGAAATTAAGAATATTAAGCAAGACAGCCCATTCTAGGCACGACCAATTTCTCTCCAATTACCCTCTTAACCATAACAATGATCTCATCCAGCATATTCTTTTACCTATTTTTCTCGGGGCAACCATTTGTCAGCCTGTTAACTAATAGACCTATTAGTTTAGGAACTTAAACAAATATACAGACCCTAAAGTCTTTCACAACTTAATCAAGGTCACAACTGCCATCATCCAAAGGACAATGGGCCAGAATACTACCTTGGCAATGAAGTTATCTTTGTAGGTAATAAGTTTTGTTGTTCTTGAACCTTCAAGAGAAAAGTAATATGCGTTTAGCGCTGTTCCTAGAATGACAATGTACATAATAAGATAAAAGTACTCAATATACACCAGACCTGATCCCGCAAACTGTATCCTGACCTGAACATGGGCCAAGAGAACGACAAAAAAGAGAGCGGCACAAGTGGCTATTACACCGTTTGTGTTAAACCAAACCGGCTAGCTCGCCCCTCTTCGCCGGATACCGTTATAACCCGGGAGAAGAGAAGCAAGGCTACAACCCACAGAGGCACAAGATTGACAACAAAGGCATTCAGGAACTTACGCTGGATACCGACATTAAAAAACAGCTCTTTATAAGTCTGATGTTTGACCTCGCTGAAAAAACCAAAATCTGTATCATAAGGTATATTATTGTAGCTAAACGACACCTCATCAACTTCCCATTCACCGTGGACTATTTCACGATCAAGGCCAAAAGTTGAACCTATCGGAATGGCGTAAGCCTTAAAGTCCGGCACAATCAGAATACGATCGGCGTTGAGAAAGTCCGCCGACCAGAGGCGTAGCCAGACTGTAAGGTAGTTTAATGGATAAAATGAATAATCGAAGGACTGCCGCACGGTAACATCAAAGTACCAACCGATCGTCTCGTATCGTTTCCCGTTTTCTTCTCCTGCACATCGATAAATCTCACGCAGTGTAGTATCAGAGCTGTTTACCTCTTCCGGAAAAATAATACCTTTTTTGAAGTTTTTGGGAAAATTTTCTGGATATTTCTGCCAGATATAGCCGGTGATATTAACATCGCTCGGGGTCCCAAAGGCCAGTGACTGAACAAAAAGACCTGTAGGAATAAGAAATGGATCATTACCTGCCTTGAATTCAATGGTGTCTCCATTGGCTATCACCTGCTCCAACTGAGCACTATTCTTTACAAAAATAGTATGCGCTGCATGGGTTCGCTGGACGTTATCCCATTTGTAACCGATAACAAAAAGAGCAAACAAGGACAGGGATAGGGAAATAATCCAGGCTACAACCTTCCCTGAGTTACTTTTTGACTTTTCATTAACAGAATCTTGATCCATTACCCCTAAAGTTATTCAATACTTAAAGCATTTTCAATGCTTAAACAGACCTATAATTTCATCACTAATATGACAACAACCGTGCTGTTACTCGCGCTGTAACACCGGAACCCAACGACTAGTAAGTGGTCACAGGCACCTCATCTTAATGCGATTAGTTCTACCCGCATAGATAGATGGGCTAGAGCAAGCAACGGCAACGGCATAAACTTGAACCAACTGTAACCACTTACAAATTCGCATTGTATCAAATCAGCTAGTTACGAACCCTGTGACCAGGTACAACAACTACTCGCCTATAATACAGCCCGAGATGCTGGTCCAATTTAGCGTTAGCGCATTGGACGCAATATTTGCTTAACCTTAAATCCTAAATTACCAAGTTTATTAACCGCCATTTCAGCATCAGACTCCGAACTTAAAGTAATTATAGCTGTACCTTTATTGGATACTAAACTGACCAGTTCCTTGGACTCTCTAAGGCCAATTCCCAATACCGATTTCAATTCTAAAATAGCCTTTTTCTTATCAATATCTTTATCTATGTTTTGAATTTTTATATTTTCGCTAGGTCGTCCATAAACATCTCCGCATTCTCGATATGCTCTTACATATAATTCTGCCGAACGACCAGAGCCTGTTTCTATAATTTCCCCAGTTGACTTGATGTATATGATTGGGCCAGCACCCACCTCCATATCTTCAATTCTTTTTGATTCATAATATAAATTATTTACGAAATGTATCGCAAATATATCTCCATAATCTTCTATACCTGTAATCGTACAACCCTCGATTACTGGTTGTATAAGAACTTTCAATTCTTCTTCATTCATTTTTCAAATGATTCCTTTTTCACTAACAAGCGAGAAACTTGAGAAATTACATTGAGAAAAACCGAAATCGGTACAAACTAGATCCTTAAATTTGCACCTCGCCACAGAGCTTATAACTGACAGGTTTAATAAACCATTTACTTAAATATATTTACTCCGCACTCCTAAGCCCAAAACCAAGCATGCTCAGGCCCTCACTCATGCCGACGTACTATTTTCTCAAACATAATGACCAAGCCGACGCACAAGGTGTGAATGGATTCAACCGATAAATTTTTATCCGTCGACGCATCGAGGTAGATCGAAAGTTTAGATTCAAGCTCCTCCTCCGGTCGCCAATAGCAAATAAGCAGAGGAATTTTGGGGAGAGGTCGAAGAACCAATGAGATATCGGCATCAAATTCACTTGAAGTACGCGCACCACTAAAGAGACCAACAAGATCTTCAAAAAGCTCAGGGTGCTCATCAGCAAGCCGACCAAGGGGTTGCTCGCAACGCCTATGAAACAGAGGATACCATGTTTGCCCCTCAGTAAGCTCACGCAATGAAACCCATTTCCCAATGGGTTCTTTACCTGATCCATATAAAATATACTCAAGCAACGGCACAGTAACCCATGGAATAATGTGACATTGGGAAACCATTTTTCCCTTTTGATCAACAATGAAACTCTTGCCCAAACATTTCAACTCAAGACCTTCACCCCCCCAAACAGCACCAAGTTTTTCAGCCCGCTGAGATAGGTCTATTGCAGCTACCTCTTTACCCATTTTCTCGTAAGCTTCCATGCCCATTTGTTCATAGAGCATCTCCTTGGGAGGCGCATCACCAAGAGCTGCAGCCGTTTCATGATCCACTTCTGGACAGTCCTCAAGCTTTCGTTCTCCACTCACCACAGCAGCAGCAAAAGCCAAACAACTAGGCAGGCGACAGCAACGACAATTATTCTTTGGCAAAACTTTATATATATCTAGGGGTGTTAATGACGACATGGCACATCTTCTTATGGTTTAAAATCTTATTAATTTGAGACAAATAAATGGATGACCAACCAACCTCTATTGTTGTTTGGCTATAGGCTATTAAATCCCTATAGTGTTAATGCAACTGAGATCTTTTACAATCGCTCTTCTCAATCTTTTTCCACTTTCGATAATTTGTAACATCGTTAACCTCAAAATATGTTGCGCGAACAATGCTGGCCTGATGACAAATCTTATACGGATCCCCTTGCTCTTTTACCATTTCATACTGATGTAATACGTACTGAACCACTTGATTGTCAATTTTTCTTATTTCATCGTTAGTTTGCCGCACCCATTCAATCCGTGAAATGAGCAAGAAAACTGCAATAGGCATCAGAACAAACAACAATACCCGCCCAGCAGAAGGAAAAGATATTTTTTCAATTCGCTCTCCGCAATATCGACATGCTGTCGCCTTTCTTATTATAATATTATTACATTTTTTACATCTGGCAGCCGCCATAATATAAACCCTAGCTCATTCAATCTTGTTGTAAATGAAAATCAACTACGATGTAAGCTTTCACCAGTACCACGCCTGCGAACACGATCAGGTCGGTGAACGGTATAGTATCAACATCATGTTTTGCACAATATCCGTCAACACCGTTTTCCATATTTTAAGTTAAAAATAAGGCCTATAAAAACAAAAAAAGCACCAAACGTAAAACGTTTGGTGCTTTTTTTTATATACTTGGTGGGCCGTGAAGGATTCGAACCTTCGACCAATTGATTAAGAGTCAACTGCTCTACCAGCTGAGCTAACGGCCCGTATCTTTTTTCAAGAGGCTTTTATTTATCATATGTTAACAGCCACGTCAAGAGTGCTGATTCCAAATTAACAAATAACTATCAATAACCACTCATCGATAGCATAACCACAAAAAGACAGCTAGATTCCCTAATGATTACATCAAATAACCAACCTACCCGTTTTGCACACTTACTATATCGCAATATATCCAATCAACAAATTATAAACCCGATGACCATACCTGGTCACAGGGTTCGTAACCAACTGATTTGATAAAGTACTCATTTGTAAGTGGTCAAGGGCTCCCTATTTAAACATCACCGGCTCACCGATAGTAAAGATTTGGGCTACCCATAGTAAGTAATGCTTTATACAAGTTACGCCGAAAATCGCGCCTATCCCAAATTCCTTGGATATGCCCACGCTTTAGAGCATTTTTTGCATCATGATAATCAGGTGGAATATCATTACCTGTTGTTTCCCTGATAACCCTAGCCCCGGCAAACCCGATCCGACTGGAACGAATAGCGAATTGATAGGGCGAACAACCCAAAAATGAAGCAACCGGCCCAGCATAGGAGTTATTATCATAAACCACTATATACAAACCACCAGAGTCAATATATTCACGCACTGCCATGGTACACTTAGGCATCTGTACCACTCCGAGAGTTCCCTCCTGGATTCGGATCCCGCCAGTGGTATGCACATATGCGAGAAAGGGCCGCTTTTTACGTTTAGCGATTTCACAAGCCTGCACGAACTTCTCACCTTCAGCGGAACCCACAGTGCCGTTTCTAAAGTTAGAATAGAGTGTGCTGACCATGATATTAATATCCATGACTTTAGCATGGAACGTAAGATTACCGCTGCCTTGCCCGGTCTTGCTCCTGGCCATTTGAAGACGCTCGTCAAAACCCTCATACTGCAATGGATTTCGAGAATAAATATCGGAATTAAATACCCTAATCGAATCACGATCAAAGATATTTTTCAAGTACCATTGATATTCCAAGGGAAAATGATAACCGCAATTCTCGCATACCCCACAATACTCACCATAAAGATCAGGGAGCCACAAGTCGCGGCAACCTGATTTCTCAGCATTGGGACAGGTAACAGTCCTATCTTCATTAGCTAATGGACTAGTATAAGTATCAGTAAGCTCGAGAGGATCCGTTGTAGGAGCTGTACTGGTAATCATCGGACGGACTGATTTCTTCTCAGCGCCACGATTGAAGAAATCATACATGGCGGTAAGAGGCGAGGACACTCTCTTAAGAAGTACCGACCCTTCCCCAGAAACCTCTTTGAATACCTTTTGCACCTGTTTTTGACGGTTCTTCAACACGTCATAACGGAAAACATAATAGGCCTGTTCAATAGAGTGCTGCATGGTCTTCAGAGCTTTCTCACCTGGCACCTGTTGACTACCAAATCCATGCAATGCCATTTCGCGATATTTTTTGGAACGTAGAACCAACAGTCGATCAAGCTCTCCCTTGTTCAAAGACCAAGGTATATCTATTTGAGGAGCTTCGTCAGGATTTTCAGCCTTACGTTTTTTAACCTCATAGGCTCGAAAGGCCCGTAAGCTTTTAGTCCGCAACACCACCTCGTCAGTGGCCCGTATAATTTCTGAACGTACCCGGGCAAAGAAAGCAAAATCATCGCTTTTCGCCCCCAAAGGCTGCTCTTTAATAACTCTATCTATGGTTTTTAAGCGATAATTATCAGCAGCTGTAATATTGAGCTGCTTGGCACACTGTTCTATCAACTCAAAGGGCACCTTAGTACCTTCCTTGACCTTACCCTCAATAGCCGCTGCTCCTTCCGGAGAAATGACCGAGTAATAGCCATGGGAAAACATAAGCCGAAAATCGCTCAAACCAACAGCTTCCGCTCCACCGGATCCACCCTCAGAGATAGCCGAGATCATCGGAACCCGTAATTTGGTCATGGCATAAAGGTTTCTAGCGATCTGCTGGGCCGCACCCGGATATTCTTCCACCGGATAGGAACCGGGAGTAAAAATATAAAAATGAATAGGAATACCTTCCGTTTCAGCAACCTTCATATAGCGCAGGGCTTTTTCATTACCCCACGGTTTACAAGAACCACCGTTACGAAATTCCTCGCCATGTCCGGTTTCCTGACCAATAACCATAACCGAAGAGGTATAAGGTTTATTTTTAATCCGCCTAACGATATTTGCCTTAGCCACCATCATGGCCGGATCAATATTGGTCTCCCCCTCCCCTCCCAGCTCTGTATATTCCTCATACACATTTTCCAGGATATCCTTTAAGGTAAACCGCAGGGGACTACGAACAATACGCACCCTTTCCGCCGAACTAAGGCTCTCCTCACAACGATCTTCCAAAAAAGAGATGCCACTATCAATCTTTTTAATCTCTACACTTAATTGTTCCTTATCCAAATCAAATATAGATTTTTTCAACCGTTCGATATCATCTCGGAATCCGGACAAATTGCCCCAACTCTCCGAGTCTTTGATATGAATGAGATAGCCTATACGTTGCTCTATACTGGTGAGCTGTTTTACAAGATTATTCATAAATATATCTTCAGAAGGTTAAAAGTCGATCAAGATTAGCCTTGAGATAAGGGAGATTAGTTACGATCTCAGAACCGGAACTATTCTTCCCTTCTATGGCTATTTGATCAATGAATTCAACAGCCCGTTGTTTGGCCTGATCCATTGTGTCCCCCCAAACCAGCGCGAGCGCCAAGTTAGGATCATATTCGCTGGGAATGGGGTAAGAACGATCCGACGGCACATGGGTATAGACAGCTGACCACTCATATTGTGGGAAATCAAAACGACTAATCGTACCGATCCAAGGCGCAAAATCCCGCTGGGTATTTTCAGCTACTATACGCAGTTCAATACTGGCTCCCCGAAATTCAATATCTTCCTGGGAGTAACCCATCTTTTCTCCAAGAGCCAAACGAATCTGCTCCCGAATCAAATTAGGATGCTGATCGTTAAGGTAACTAATTCGAGCAGAAACATCATTTTCCACCTGAATACGGGTATTAACCTCCAACAAATAAGGTTGTCCCGATCGACTGACGATCCACTCCCAGGTCCCCACATTGTCATACTTAACGTGGTTTGCCAATTTCAAGGAATAATCGACAACTTTCCGTAACACTTCCTCAGCATCAAAGTCATAAGCAAAACAAGTGTTATCAAATCCTGGCGCGGCCTCGACTCTTTTTTGTCGCCCAGTGGACTGAATGGTACAGTTACGGGAGCTAAAATGAACCCGCTCTCCGTGCCTGGAACAAACTAATTGCACTTCAAGATGGTTAAAATCTCGAAGTTGTTGTTCAATAAGGACTCCACCATCTCCAAACTGACGTTTAGCGTAGGTTTGAATTTGACGATAGACCCTACGAAACTGCTCAATACGATTGACTTCCTCAATACCCATACCGCCACCGCCAGCAGCAGCTTTCACAAGTACGGAGGGCTCCTTTATCTCTTGTTCTTCTTGAACATCAAAAAGATTCTGAGCTATTTCCTCAGCCTCCATCTCGTTATAGATAGGGCTATCGGTACCGGGAATAGTTGGAATACCGAGCTGATTAGCTACCCGCTTGGTGTTAATTTTATCACCCAGGTCCTTTATTACTTCCCAACCCGGCCCAATAAAAATCAGCGGCCTATCTCTAATAGTAACTCGGCGAGCAAATCTATAATCTTCAGAAAAAAATCCATATCCCGGATGAATAGCCGTACACAGCGTATGATCCGCCACTGCTAAAATATCATTGGGATCTGTATATCTGGTTATACGCCAGGCATTTTGCTTTTTCCCCGACGTACGGTTTCGTTGAACATGTTCCGAATCGCGATCCGCATCGGTATAAACCACCACATAATCAAGCCCGAGATCTATACAAGCCTCCATTATCCGGATGGCTATTTCTCCGCGATTGGCTATCAATACTTTGCCCTGCACGCGAAACCCCTTTTTAATTGAATTTATACGCAAGTATTTTCAGAGACGATTTTATTCGCTGCCGAATTTACCTACCCTTGCATGGCATTATGCCTACACCATATACCTCGACAATTCAAATTCTGCCCGGCCGGTGCAATGTAATAATTATTCCTACTAACAAATTCCAATGTTATGCCATTTGCTACCCACTCTACATCACCTTTGGTTTCAAGGAAAGACGGAAAGTAAAAAGAGTGAGATCAAAAGAGGATATGTTACTCTTTTTAAAAAAATCACACCCTAGCAATAATCACATGAAAAGATCTTTATAGTTGTTTTCGAATAAGAGGTCAATTTTTTCTTGACTTTAGCCGCTTGATCCCTATTTTTTCAACCATAACTTTAACGTTCGGACCCTTAAATATATCTTGTATTTTTTTCACAAATCTTTTCAAGCTTACCAAGAAGTTTTATATAATAATGCTATTCAATTTTATCTCATAAACACTATAGGTATTTAATAGAAATGGACTTCCCCCCCCCTGAGCAAACAAGTGACACTCATGAACGAAACATTTGGCAAAAATTATGCTCATTCTTGCGCATCAGTCGCCAAATGGACACCACCAAAGAGCTAGAGCAGGAAATCCAGGATCTCCTTGAAGAAGGTGAGGAACAAGGACTTATAGGGGATCTCGAAGAGCGTCTCATCAACAGTATCTTTGATTTTCGCGATACAGTGGCCTCTGAAATAATGACCCCGTCAGCTGAAATGATATGCGCAAAAGAATCGTCCACTACGGCTGAACTCATCCGATTGATAACCGACGAAGGCTACACACGTATCCCTATCTATCGCGACAATAAAGATAATATCATTGGAATTCTACACGCTAAAGACCTTCTTCGCATTTGCGCCATAGACCCCGACAAACCCGCCGCTCTCAACGACGTTATCAAGCCTCCCTACTTCATCAACGAGTCCAAGCCAATCACCAAGTTACTTCTAGAATTTCAGGCCAATAAACCCCACATGGCCATGGTTACCGATGAATTCGGCGGGGTACGAGGCCTCGTCACCCTTGAAGACGTTATTGAAGAAATAGTAGGTGATATTGATGATGAACATGATCAGGACGAAACCGAACTCCAGGTCATTGATGAGAAAACAATTTTTGTTAATGCCAAAATCGATATTGAAGAGGTAGAAAATCATTTTCAATGTTCCCTTCCAGAAGGCCCCTATGAATCAGTGGGCGGGCTCATTATTCGACACCTCAGCAGAGTCCCACAGAACGGAGCATCCATTACCATTAAACCACTTACCTTTAAGGTCATTGCTGCGGACCGTCGTCGCATCATAAACGTCAGAATCAGGAAAGGTTAATGTTAAGCGACAAAATATCAGATTGTATCAATCACCCTGTAAGTTTAGCATTACTTTCCGCACTCCTACTCGCAGTGGCCATGCCCTTTCATTTCGGCTATTGGCCCCTACTAGCTGTTGCCATCACCCCATTACTCCATCTCACTGCTTGCCATACTCCAGGCAAAGCACTACTCGGCGGATTCCTGGCAGGCGTTATCCACTACATCATTCTACTATACTGGGTAGTTATAGCCATGGGTCACTATGGCGGGTTACCTTGGTGGATATCGGTTCCCGCACTACTTATACTCTCCTGCTACATGGCCCTCTACACCGCACTATTCTGTTATTTACTCTGCGTTATAAAAAAACGTTCCACTACTTGCTCCGAGGCATCTATATCTTTTTTATGGTCAGCCCCGTTTCTATGGATCGCCCTGGATTATCTCCGGGGAAAACTACTTACCGGCCTTCCCTGGATGGATCTAGGGTATGGGCTATTTGAACATCCGCTACTTATTCAAGCAGCTGACTTAGGTGGCCATCACCTTATAACCTTTATTATAATCGTCATAAATCTACTCATCCATCAACTAATTTGGACCAACAAAGAACCGTCTGCTCCCAGATGTCCGAACAAATTACTCATCACGACATCTTTTTTCTGCTTTCTAATTTTCATCGGCGGCTACTCACAACTGCGCTATAATTCCATCACAAAGTTAAACCAAGATGCCCTTCATATTCATAGTGCAGTTATCCAAGGAAATATCAGCCAAGACGAAAAATGGACCCCTCAGAAAAAAGAATCAACCGTCAGCACATATCGTGACCTAACCCACCAAGCCCTCGAAGATGGCAACACGGAACTGGTTATATGGCCGGAAACTGCTATTCCTTTTTTTCCACAAATAGACCCTCTTTTTTATGAAATCAAGCGACTGGCAAAAACTTCCAATATTGACCTGCTTGCCGGCGCACCGTTTTTCACCAAAAATACCGAAACTACTCCACCATCCTACCAATACTTTAACAGCGCCCTACTCATAAACTCCGAAGGAAATATCACCGAACATTACAACAAACAACACCTAGTTCCATTTGGAGAATACGTTCCCTTACGTCGTTTTTTTCCCTTTCTAGAGCCATTGGTAGAAAATGTCGGCGATTTTCAACCAGGCACATCCTTAAGTCCACTCTCTTCCAAGGTGTGTAAACTAGGGGTTCTGGTCTGTTTTGAATCCATCTTCCCCGATCTGGCAAGAAAAATGACCCAAAACGGGGCAGATCTTTTAGTCAACCTAACCAATGACGCCTGGTATGGTATATCAAGTGCGCCTTATCATACCTTGGCCATGGCAGTTTTTCGAGCGGTGGAAAATCGCCGCAGCCTAGTGAGAGCAGCAAACACAGGTATCAGCTGCTTAATCGAGCCTACCGGGAATATCCAGGGCCAAACCCAGCTTTTCCAACCCGCCATTGTCTCCATAACAGCACCTCTTTTAACGGAAAAATCTTTTTTCACCCGAGCTGGTTTCTTATTCGGACCGTTGTGCTTATTTATTGCCGGGATTCGCCTCCTATTACTTTTCAAAAAAAAGGAGGAATCAACTTAACTAGTTCCGTCATTGGATAAAACATTAACGCTATCCCTCATTTAAACTGTTGAACCAATGCCACAAAAAAGAAAAAATATTTCCCTTCGAACCATAAAAAAAATCCTATTAATCATAGGTATTATTTTTGGTTCGCTATTACTAATTTATTGGCTCAAAAGCATGCTCGGTTGGGACCTTTCGAGATCCCATCGACTTAGCGACTCCTTTCCATTCAATTTATTCCAACGCAGCAGATTACTCGTTCCGCAACAAGAAGGGATTATTATTGATGAAGATTTTGATTCATTACAGCTAGAAAATATCTGGTTCTTATGGACAAGGCAACCAGACACTGTTCATTTTAAACGAGATATTGACAAGGGGGACAAAACAAAATCACTCGTTTTTTTTAGTGACACCAACGATGAATGGAGCTATGTTTTTACTAAATATATCAAGGTGAAACAAAACGATATTTTTCGCTACCGAGGCTGGACCAAAAAATTCAAAGCAGAAAACCTCATTTCACTACGAGTCGCCGCATTTGACATAACCAAAGAACCACTTAACTGGAAGTACAAAGAAAATAAGGCCGAAAAGGCTGGGGAATGGATTCCCCTTTCAGAAGAATTTGTTATAAAACAACCTGAAATAGCATATATTAAATTTCAACTGGTTGGCAAAGGAAAGGGAATGTTTCGCTTTGATAATATATTCTTCGCCCTTGAACTAAGAGGACAATAATTTTTTATTCAACAACCTACCAGGCATCAAAAAAACCTCACTCCCTATAAATCATAAAATTAACTCTATATGTTTCTATTATACCTGATCACTAACTAAAGTTTTCTACGTTGTTTCAAACCTATGGTAACCAGGCAAAATACTCAGGGGCAATTCTTTTGATCCACTAATATTTACTGCTCGGTAATATTTATTTTAAAACGATAACAAGCAAAGACTTTCACCTGTATTTTATTAACTCTTAAAATTTTACTAGAGAGCACGTTAATGGCGCGTATAATTCGACCAAACTCTAAAAAAAGTGGCATTAACCGTTGTATATCCCGAACTCGTCTTGCCAGCCATTATCCAGAAAATTTAGAGAAAAACCACTTACAGCTCAACCCCAATTACTTTCTCTTTTTCCTGATCATCATTGTTCTTATCGGCTGCTATAATATTATACACCCCTATCTCCACACCATCGTCCTCGCCTTTATCTTAGCAACAATCTTCAATCCGTTACACCGCAAGGTTGAACGCTTCTTTAAGGGAAAAAAAAATCGTGCTGCTCTCATCTCTTGTATTTTTATCACCCTAGTGGTGGTCATGCCCCTTTTCTTCATGCTCCTGGCCCTGATCCAACAGGGAGTGGAATCATTTAATGCCATTTATCACTGGGTGGATAGCGGAGCCTACCAAAATGTTATCAACCATCCCTTAGTTGATAACATTTCATCACGACTCGGTGAGTACCTGCCTGATTTACGAAAAAATTTCCCAAACATAGATATAAAAAGTATCAACTTTGAAAAAGTCGCCCTCAACACCTCTGAAGCTATCGGTAAATTATTACTGGATCAAGGCGGCAACCTCGCGAGCAACCTCACAGCTTTTGTAGGAAAATTTTTCCTCATGTTATTCGCATTTTTCTTTTTCGTACGTGATGAAGAAAAAATCATCGATGCCGTCCTTCACCTGATTCCTTTAAGCTCCAGCCAGGAATATAAAATAATTTTTAAAATAAATGCGGTGGCCAAATCTGCCCTGCTCGGCACAGTGGTGACTGCTCTAGCCCAAGGACTTGCAGGAGGGATAGCTTTTTACATCTGCGGGCTCCCCGGATTTTTCTGGGGGATGGCCATGGCCTTTGCCTCCCTAATCCCCCTCATCGGAACCAGCCTTATTTGGGCACCTGCGGCTCTCTACCTATTAGCTGCCGGACATTGGGGATATGCTATCTTCATGGTACTTTGGTGCGTAATCGTGGTGGGCATGATTGACAACTTCCTCCGACCATATTTCATGCAGGACGCAGCCGACATGTCGACTTTTCTCATATTCTTCGCTATCCTCGGCGGCATCAACTATTTCGGCCTTATCGGTTTACTCTACGGACCGCTTATTTTCGGCTTACTCATGGTCCTACTCTATATTTACAAAATTGAATTTGATGATTTTCTAACTAAACAAGATCAATGCTAACAATATGACTGAGATAAACAGTTCTTTTAAAAAAGGAAGAAACCCGCACTGGAGATTACTTACCCCTTTAATCTTCTTCCTTTTTATTTGTTGGGTCATTTATCTGGCTGATAGCGGCCAACAATCGATCATTTTCGACATCATTCACAACATACCCAACGGCGACAAAATAGGTCATATTTTTATTTTCGGTACCTTAACCCTGTTGCTCAACCATGCCCTCGGATACTCTTATATAAAATTCAAACAATTCCATCTCCAAAAGGGAGCATTACTGGTCCTACTTTTTGCACTGACAGAGGAATTCTCACAACTCTATATTCCCAACAGAAGTGCATCAATAATAGATATTATTTCTGACCTGATAGGCATAACAGGCTTCACCCTCTGGGTACTCTGGTGGAGACAATACAAAAAATAATGTAAGTGTCACAGGTACAAAACAACAAACCTACGTTGATCTTAATAGATCAAGCACATGCATGAACATATTAATTTATAACCCTTGGAATTAGAAATAAGACATGCTTAAACTTTGGGATTCCATAGGTAATCCTCCATCATAACATACAGGATATATAGCTGATATTTTGATATAACATAGAAACAGGTACAAAAGACAATCTATCAAGGAACTCACTTAACGCTTTCACACCTGTCTACAGGCCTTATAATTTGACTATTTTATAAGCCTCAAAAGGGCAAGTGACCACAGATTGATTAGATTTAAACAGTTTCACCATAGCCCATCTATGCGAACAGTGACAACCGCATGCGGATGAGATATTTTTGACCACGTACTAAATGGTTACTATTTTCATATCTACCTCACAATGTTCCTCCAGAGACAAAACAAAAAATATTTTGATATTTTCACGATTCATTATCAGGTCATTTTAGCGACCAAATTTTAACTATCCTATCTCGTGCACCAACTTTTATAATATATCTGTTATTTTTTTTATTGACACTCATCCCCGAAACATATATAAAGAGTGCGCCTGATGCACGGCGGGTCGTTAACTCAGTCGGTAGAGTATCTGCCTTTTAAGCAGAGAGTCGTTGGTTCGAGTCCAACACGACCCACCAAAAAATGCACATATG
>JAOTSI010000324.1 GCA_029865005.1 Desulfobulbaceae bacterium | reverse complement strand
CTGGTTACCCGTAAGGGAATGGTCAAAGCAATGGTGGGAGGCATGGAAAACCGCTATTTCAACAGAGCCATTGAAGCAAAAAGATCTATGGGTTCGATATTCAAACCATTTCTTTTTGGGGCAGCCCTGCAATTGGGCTGGAATAGCACGGACCTCCTGGACAACAACCGCAACATTTTTATTTTTCAAGGTTCACCATATTTTCCCCGTCCCGATCACCAAAGCCGATATAAAAATGTATCCATGGCCTGGGCAGGAGTCCATTCAGAAAACGTAGCAGCAGTATGGCTCCTCTGTCACCTAGTGGACCACCTTTCACCTTCACAACTGCGCGATATCGCAAAAGAGCTTGATTTAGCTCCTAGATCCAACGAACGCCACACTGAAAGCTACGAACATTTCAAAACTCGCATTAGAGATAACTACGGTATCATTATTGACAACAATGCTCTACAACGTGCCGCCTATGATCAGACAGTTGCCACTCTAGAGGCTGACTTTCTCTTTGACCGTAAAGTTGAGCAATACGAAAAATTAAAACAAACTTATTACGGCCTTGATTTCGATAAATTCGCTGAAAAAATCGAACAACAACTTGAAGAAGAGGAAATCACCGACAAACAACGTGATGAATTATTATTGCGTAAAAGCATTCTGGCCAATAACTTTTTGTCTCTAAATCATACCCTCAAATTATTTGATGCTCATCGTCAATACTACAACGCTATGCTTAATCAAAATAAGCAAGACCAAGGTAATGAAACTGACAATACCCCACCTCTACCACAGAACGGATTTTTCTACCTCGGCCCTGACCAGCACATTATTTTTTCCCTTGATCCTCCAGGACCAGAACATGGAAAAGATCTACTCAGTCCCCTTGATATATATCTTCAACTACAAGGATTACCACAAAAAGACCATAGGAAATTCTGGCAGTCCGTTCTCCTGAATGGCAACCTTGATGTTTACACCGTCCACCAAGTCGCACGACAACTCCCCTTTGAACTAAAAAAACTTAACTCCCTACAACCCTACTCAATGGAAGTATTGTGCCAGGCCAGGGAATACCTGATCATGGTGGGCCTACAATATTTACGCGCTCTGGGCAAAGAAACTGGCATCCTTTCCAAATTGGATCCCGTACTTTCATTTCCGCTCGGTTCTAATGTCATCTCACTACACGAAGCCGTTGGAATGTACGAGTCCCTAATTACCGGCAATCACTATGATGTCTCCAGATCCAACACCGCTTCCAGTACAGAAAATGAGGAAATCTCACTTGCTTTATCAATTATAAAACGTATCGAATCCGCAGAGGGTAAAGTTATTTACTCAGCAAATGTATCTGAGAAAAAAATATTTGAAGACAAAAACCGCAATGAATTAATTGACATTCTAGCTCATGTGGTTACCCATGGCACAGGAAGATACGCCAAACAAAAAGTTCGCCTGAACAGTACTGATCCTAACAGGCAACAACAATTAAAAGCGCTCAACCTCCCCCTTCCACTTTTAGGAAAAACCGGCACCGCTAATAATTTTATTAACGCGGCCTTTGTCGGCTTCACCCCGACCCTCTCTCCCACCAATGAACCTATTATGCAAACCGATAACGGCTATACCGTCGGTGTCTATGTCGGATTTGACGACAACCGACCAATGGAACAAAACTCTACCCATCTTACCGGCGCAACCGGAGCCCTTCCTGCCTGGTGCAACATTGTAGAATCAATTCTATCGGTTGAACAAACCGGCAACCGCATAGACTTAGTCGACCTTAGTTTTGATGGTCTTACCCTGGCACATAAAGATACAGGTTACATCCTGGCTCCCACAGACCCCACCCAAGGCGGAGTTTATCGACCAACTAATTATTTTACTAAGAAAAAAGCTGTATCAATCCTAACCCACGGTCAAATTACTGACGATAATTTAGAAACCGATCACCTGGTAAAACCGTTTTGGAATATTTCTCCCACTAAAACTAGACTATCACCATGACAAATACCTTTCGTCGGTATATTTTATATTTAAGCTAGTTGCTCTATACCTTGAAGCCTAATCATTATTCCCTCGGCTCTGAATGGAAAACAACTTTTCCCCTGTTTTTCCCTGCATAAAACCGTAGGTCATGGTACAATCCTAACAATGAAATTAAAAATATAATTAGAATATTTAGAACCTATAAACAATCGTAACCGTTTACCTGGTTATAAAGAAAAGTTCTATAACATCGGACTGGTAAACGTTTACCAGTGCTGCGCATGTGTGCAACCAGACCGGTGAGCTATAGTTAATCCTATGTGAATCCGGTCTGATCGCACGCAGGTGTAATGCTGTTGAACGCTTACAAATAATCTCCAGTTGCCACAAGTTATAATATAATCTTTGCGCGCATTACAAAATTGGTTCGTTCTTTTATTCTCGTCAACCGTGTCAGCTTTTGATTATTGGTATCAATAATGCTTTTTTCATACAAGTTATTAGTTAGCCCTTATCCTCGCCCGATTATCGGACTATTTCTTATATTGTTTTTAACATTTTTTTATGGCTGTGCCGATCCGACACCACCCCATCCAGACCCCCAAAAAACGGTCTTACAAAGAAATGACTATAACAACTCCTTCCCGGTTACAGTACGAACACTAGATTCTCAGTTCTCGACTTCACCCAATTCCGGCAAAACATCTTCTCCCACCAGGGAAGAAATGGTGTTGGCCCATAGCTTACTGCTTCCAAACCTCAAATTAGTCACTGAACGTATCGACGCTTACGAACAAAAAACCTCACAGCTTCAGCAAATCAGTTCTGATTTCGCTGCATACGGTTTTAATCGGCTCCAAACCGAAAAGCTAATCGAATGCCGACATCAAGTTTCCGATATCCTTAATGAATACCAGCTAATTAAACATAAACTACTCAACAAAGAAATCGGCAATATGGGAACTCCAACTTTCGGCGAATTGTTTGTCAATGCCGAACGACGTGACATCACCTACCTAGAAACCGATTGTAACGGTCTGCTTAAACAAATTCATTCACCCAAACCCAATGGCCCAGAGAATTATCTCTCCTCCCAAATTGAGGAAGCCGAAAAAATCATATCCCAAGCTGATACCGACCACGATTACGATACAATCATTCAGACTTATCGCTCACTCCCCTCCAAAGATTCAGACGAGAGCTATCTTACTTACAACCGTTTAAGCGACCGCTACGGTAATGCCTTAATGAAGAACGGGCGTTTCGATGAAGCAATTAAAATATACTCTGACCTCTTGGCCCAAATGAAAAAAAATGAATTGCTCAAAAAGCAATTTTCCATAACTAAACGTTTGGCCGACCTCCACTTCAGTTTGGACCAACACGATAAAGCCAGGGCAATATACAATGAAATAGGTGGCTCTTACGCCGATCTGATGAAAGATAACGAATGGGCACGCTTACAATTAGGTGCTCTGGATGTCTCGAATCAGACTGGTGAGCTAAAAGATTATGCCGCCTTACTTAAACGCTACCTTGCTTACATACCCAAGCGTGATGGCTTTACCCTTATAGAAGAGGCCAAAAAATTCACCGAATCCTACCCTTTTTCCCCGGTGGCTTCCATTGCTGATCGAATGATGAGCACCACTAAAGAAGAAGCTGAAAAATGGTTTTCCGAGTTATTAAATCGTGCCGATACCCTAAGTAAACAAAAACAATACCAAGATGCCCAATTAATTATTGAGCGTATTCCTCCCGAAATATTAACAGCAGAAAAACGTGATCAGCTAAAGGCCAAAAGTAACGAAATTACGGTAAACGAAGCCATCGACGCGGAGAGGGACCGACTTGAAAAGGAACAAGATCTACAGGAGAAGTGGAACAACGCCATCCTTTCCCTCGAGAAAAAGAATTATGACAAAGCCATTACCATTTTCTCCTCAATGAAAGACACTTCATACGCAGAGAAGGCAGAGAAATATATTATAGAAGCAGTGCAGCTTGCGGTGCAAGATAGTCGCAGGAGAGCAGCTGAGCTTTTTATTCGTTCCACCAAAACATCTGACCAAGAAAATAAAATTAAACTCCTGCTGACTTCACGGCGTATTCTGCAAGGTGTATTAATTAAATACCCTCAAACAAATTTAGCTGATAAGGTAAATAGTAATATAGAGCGAATTGAACATGAAATCACATTAATTGATCCCTCCTTGTTAAACTCAAACAAACTCAATGAGGAGGATTTAATCAATGGGGGAAACACTCCATCGGAATAAGGACGATCATTAGGTCTGTTACTTATTGGTTAACAATGACCACAAGAAAGAAAAGCGATAATATTTTTTTGCTTGCTGTCGATATACACATTATATATTAGTTTAGTTGGTTATTAATTATCGAGGTTCGTCCTTAAACCATTGACTATCTCGACGACTACCCGATATCTTAGTAAATTCGCGTACGCATCACTGAGCAAAGCAATTACAAATTTGGATTTTTTTATATTTTATTAATAAGTACTCTAACGAGGTGGGTTATGACCAAAAACCTGATCATTTTCGCACTGACCATCTTACTCTTTATCGGTTCTATCTGGGGATCTATTGCTGATAAAAACAGCCTTATTTTCAAGGACCAGCTCCGGGAAAAAACCATCGAGCTCGACAAACTCGAAAGCCGTTCAACCATGGAACATGATAAAGTTTTAGGCAAGACGGCCAATCTGCAGGAAACATTAGACGAAAAAGACGCCAAAATCAAAGAAGAACGTGGAAAAGTTATTGAGTTACGCAAAGAAAAACTTAGTTTACAATCAAAACTTGCTGCTCAAGATGCTACAATTAAAAAATTCCAAAACGATATAACCTCATCCACCATCCAACTAGCCGACGCCCGAGCTGAGCTCAAAAAACGTGAACGGATTGCTTTATCCACCGGTGATAATGATGACTGTACTGCCAAGCTTGAAAAAGCTTCACGAAAACTTTCCCAATTCACCATTACCCAGTATCGTAATAAACAGCTCATTTCCTCCTTACAACAAGAAAGTCTCGATACTGCAAAGGTTTCACAACAAGCCAATCGTGTCGACACCATAAACAAACAACTGGACATCTCCAGAGCTGATCTCCTTGCCGCTAAAAAAGCCCTGGAGGACAGTCAACTTCGCTTAACCGCCATGAAAAGCGAATCCGAAAGAGCTCAGGAAAATAACAACAGAGAACTTGACTCAGCCAGAGCTCAAATATTTGGCCTAGAAAAAATTCTAGACCAAAAAAATCAAAGAATTAAAAAAATATCAAAAGAAGGTGAGCGATCTAAAATCAACATGGACATCTTGCTCAGCAAGATAACTGAGCTACAAGATAACATAACGACACTCGA
>JAOTSI010000323.1 GCA_029865005.1 Desulfobulbaceae bacterium | reverse complement strand
GTTTTTTCGCTATTTACACCGGATTTTTTCTAGTAGCCAGCCTAATCATCACTGCTCTGGGAACCGATATCCTCACCGGTCTCTCGGCGGTAATCGCCACCTTAAATAATATCGGACCTGGCCTACACCTAGTTGGACCAACTCAAAATTTCGGACACTTACCCGGACTCTCCAAATTTGTTTTGATAATCTGCATGCTGGCCGGTAGACTGGAGCTCTATACTTTAGTCATTCTTTTAACTCCGGGGTACTGGAAAATGACCCGTACTCCACGCCTACGTTTCAAGAATAAAGGCAAAACCAACCCAGCCACCCTGAGAACTCATTATTAATTTTTAAATTATATTATTTTAATTACTATTTATTATGAACAACTTCGATATTGCCATCATAGGAGCCGGTCACGCTGGCTGTGAAGCCGCCTTGGCCGCAGCCCGCATGGGATGCCGCACTTTAGTTTGTATCATGAACGTTGACACCATCGGTGCCATGTCATGCAACCCCGCCATCGGTGGACTGGCCAAAGGACATTTAGTTAAAGAAATAGACGCATTGGGCGGTGAAATGGCCAAAAACATCGACGCCACCGCCATCCAATTTCGCCGCCTCAACACCAGCAAAGGCCCGGCTGTTCGCTCTTCCCGAGCTCAAGCTGATCGACTCCTCTACCGGCTACGAATGAAATCAGTCCTGGAAAATCAGGAAAACCTCACTATAAAACAAGCGGTTGTGGACGAGATACTCCTCAAAGACAACCAAGTATGTGGAATCAGAACTTCCCTTGGAGAAGATATCCCGGTTAAAGCAGTGGTAGTAGCCACCGGCACCTTTTTAAACGGACTAATCCATATAGGAATGAAACATTTCCCCGCCGGTCGGATGGGAGATATGGCCTCCACCAAACTGGCCCGCTGGTTCAAAGCTCAGGATTTCAATATCGGCCGGATGAAAACCGGAACCGTCCCACGAGTAGACGGTAACACCATAGATTATTCCAATCTAGAGCCACAACACAGTGATGATCCACCGTGCATGTTCTCCTTTTCCAGCCCGCCGGTGCCAAAACTCCCGCAACTTCCTTGCTACATCACCTATACCAACGAAAAAACCCATGAGGTGATCCGCAATTCAATCGACCAATCTCCCATGTATGCCGGGATTATAGAAGGAGTAGGTGCTCGCTACTGCCCCTCTATTGAAGATAAAGTCATGCGTTTTCCAGACAAAACCCGCCACCAAGTCTTTTTAGAACCAGAAGGGTTGGATACTGTCGAAGTTTATCCCAACGGAATCCCCACCAGTCTCCCCCTTCGTACCCAAATAGACATGATCCATTCCATTCCGGGTATGGAAAAAGCGGTTATTATCCGACCAGGCTATGCCATTGAATATGATTATGTTGATCCCTTGGAGCTCAAACCCACCCTAGAAACCAAAAAAGTGCCCGGTCTTTTTTTAGCCGGTCAAATAAATGGCACCTCCGGTTACGAAGAAGCCGCAGCCCAAGGGCTCATGGCAGCCATTAATGCGGCATGCCAAATAAAAAACCTGGACCCCCTCATCCTGGATCGATCCCAGGCATATATCGGCGTCTTAATAGACGACCTGGTCACTTGCGGCACCAAGGAGCCCTATCGGCTCTTCACATCCAGAGCCGAATATCGCCTTTTACTCCGGGAAGATAATGCCGATCTACGCCTTCGTGAAATAGGTCATCAATTAGGATTAGTGAATCAAGAAACCTGGAACGAATTCCTGGCAAAAAAAGAGGCCATGGAACAAGGACGGACAATACTCAACAAAACACGTATCCGCCCGAACAAGCAAGCAAATGATGCCCTAGTAAAACTTGGCAGCTCAGCACTGAAGCAACCCTGCTCTTTAGCCGATCTTTTACGCCGCCCAGAACTCCGCCTTGCCGACATCATTGAGGTCGCTAATTCTTCTGAAATCGGCTTAGAACTCCCGCCCACTGCATACAAAGTCCTTGATGAGATTGAACTAGAGGTAAAATATGAAGGCTATATCCGACGACAAGAGGAACAGGTACAACGCTTTCGCAAATTAGAACGTACCCTTTTACCACCCGACCTGGAATACCAAGGGCTACCCGGTCTCTCCAACGAGGCCGTAGAAAAACTCACCACCGTGCAACCCCTCTCTTTGGGCCAGGCTTCCCGCATTTCCGGCATTACGCCTGCCGCCATATCGGTTCTGCAGGTTAACCTTAAAAAACTTGGCAAACTCTAACCCTCCAGAAGCATTTCGTATCAAGAGGTATTGACGTCATCATGATCACCTTCCCTCAAATAGATCCGGTTATATTTTCCCTTGGTCCTTTTCAGGTCCGTTGGTACGGCCTCATGTATATATTTGGTTTTCTCTCCGCTTGGAAGCTAGTGCTATATCAAGCCCGACACAAATGGCCGGAACTTGAGAAGCACGTTGAAAATATCAACGTCGCCCTTATCCTCGGAGTCATATTAGGAGGCCGCTTAGGCTATGTCCTCTTTTATAATCTTCCTTACTACCTGGACAATCCTCTTCAAATAGCCGCCACCTGGCATGGCGGGATGTCCTTTCACGGTGGTTGTATCGGGGTACTATGCGGAGGGTTTATCTATTGCTGGCGACATAAACTTAACTTTTGGAAAACTGCTGATATCTACGTGGTAACCATACCCATAGGTCTTGGATTTGGTAGGGTCGGTAATTTTATCAATGGAGAGCTCTTCGGTAGAGTCACCGATGCTCCCTGGGGTATGATTTTCCCCTTCGGTGGTCCCAATCCCCGCCACCCATCCCAGCTCTATGAAACTTTACTCGAAGGAGTGCTGCTTTTTTGCATCCTATGGGCAGTTAAAAATAAACCATGGCGGAAAAAAAGCACCCCTCTATGGCCCCACGGCTCCATGTTAGCACTCTTTTTAATCTGCTATGGTTGTTTCAGAAGTTTTGTGGAGCTCTTCCGTGAACCGGATCAACAACTCGGGTTCATATATCTTCACCTTACCATGGGTCAGTTATTGAGCTTTAGCATGGTAGCGATGGGTGTAATACTCTGGTTTTTACGCTCAAGAGAAAACATCGTACCTAATTAAAGATAAAGGTCACTCACAGGCACATCATCTATATGATGTTACCCCTACCCACATAAATCAACTATATTAAAACGTATAAAGACAGGTACATAAACCTGATAGCACTGTGACCCGGTACATTAATCATGTTCACAACATAAACTTTGCACAAGACTTTTTAGTGAACTAATAAAAAAATACGCGGGACAGAACATCCCGCGTAAGGGTGCAACTATGACCGTTGCGTCGGCTGGATTATTCAATGTGGGTGTTATAATAATTGGTCAGGATGAAATCAGTAAAAGAAAAATTACGCTTTAAAATTACCACCAACCTAACACCCACAAGGTTATTCCACTTGCCCTCCAGTGAACTAAAGGGTTGAAAATTAATTAACTATCGAGTCCGCCAGTAGTTAGTCAGCTCCCGATAGCCAAAAAACAACCACCCATAGGGTACAATTACCTAATACGCTGGATCAGTTGTTTTCCCGGATTAAATTTAATGGCCTTGCGTGACGGGATATGCACCAGCTCACCAGTTTTGGGATTCCTTCCCAAACGAGGTGCCCGATCCACGATGGAGAAGCTACCAAAACCGACCAAAGTCACCCGCTCCCCTTCTTCCATTGCACCGGAAATAGTTTTTAGCATATTATTGAGTCCACGCTCTGCTGCTACCTTACTTATGCTTGCTCCGTTAGCGATTGATTCGACGAGATCACTTTTGTTCATAGCTTTTCCTCCCAAAACGGGTCAATAAAAAAAATATTAGACTTTTAAATTTCAACTCTGCGTACATTGGTTACCAACACATACCGGTAAGGTTACATATATCCCACCAAGAAAAAAATACAATTGGGAGAAATACTAATTGTTGTCTAGGTAATTATACCTATATGTTTGGCGGGCAGGCATTTCAGAGCAAAAGCGAAAAAAATAATTTGCAAATAATGCCTAAAGGAGAGCCTTTTTCATACTTTTTTAGAAAGACCAAAAGTAACATACCACCAGCTTACTGACTTAAAAATAACAATTGGATAAATTGACAAAGAACCACTTTCCATAAACAACAATGGAATTATAATATAGGACCAAAAAATTCCAGGGAAAAAAATACGCGGAACAGGACATTCCGCGTAAAGATGCAACAGGAACCGTTGCATCGTCTAGATATGAATAACGTGGTTCCGATATTCACTTTCAACCACACTCTTTTTTCAATACCAGGCGAGTACTAAAAAAAAATATTTTAAAGGTCAAAAAGTGAGATCATCAAATTGAACAAAGCACAGAGAGAATAACGATATAGCATCGCAACACTCCACACCGACACATTTATTCCATTAATACTTCAGTCAACTTAGCGTAGATAGGTTGACCATCGGATACGAGAGGGGTTAGCCCGCATCCGACAACCGTAAACCGACCGCATATTGGGTAAGATTACCTAATTCGCTGAATCAACTGTTTCCCCGGATTAAATTTAATGGCCTTACGTTGCGGAATATGCACTAGCTCACCAGTTTTTGGATTTCTTCCCAAACGTGGAGCACGATCCACAATAGAGAAGCTGCCAAAACCCACTAAGGTTACCCGCTCACCATCTTCCATGGCGCCGGAAATGGTTTTAAGCATATTGTTAAGTCCACGCTCAGCTGCTACCTTACTAATGCTTGCTCCGTTTGCGATTGATTCGACGAGATCACTTTTGTTCATGGCTTTTCCTCCCAAAACGGGTCAGTAAAAAAATAATTAGGTTTTTTAATACCCACTCTACGTACGTTGGTTACCAACATATACCGGTAAGGATACATATATCCCACCAGAAGAAAAAAACAATTGGGATAACTACCAATTTTCCTCTAGGTAATTATACCCATATTGTTGGCACGCAATCACTTCAGAGCAAAAGTGAAAAAAATAATTTACAAATAATGCTTTAGGTAGAGTGTTTTTCGAGGTTTTTCTAATAGGCGGGAAGAACCGGTTACTCGGCTCCATCTTTAGAGCTAAATATTTAACATAAATGAAACAAGAAGCGATCAATCTGGAACGACAATGGAATTTCGCAAAGCATAATTTACAAGATCAACCGTATTCTTCATTTTATACTTTCTCAGCAAACTGGCTCGATGATGATCTACTGTACGCGGACTCAAACAAAGAACTTCAGCCATTTGCTTACTGGTATTTCCTTTAATTACTAATTTTAAAACTTGTTTTTCCCTATCAGTGAGCTGGACAAGAGGCTGATTACTTCGATCACGATAGGCTGATATCATCTCATCGGTCACTTCCCAAGC